>JADLFQ010000077.1 GCA_020845515.1 Anaerolineaceae bacterium
CTTTTAAATAAAAATAAGAAAAACTTCAACCCTATGGCTGCCCACCAGGTTCTTGTGGAGGTTTCTTGCCCGGGCGTTTGGGGCGCAGGCCGCTGAACAATACGGAAAGCAGGCCCAACCCGCAGATAACCACCAGACCAACCCCAAACCAGTGCCGGTCAAACGTTGGCAGGGTGACCAGCGGTTCAGCGGTGGCGCTTGGCTGAGTTGTGCGGGTGGATGTAGGCCGGGTGGGCTGGGGCGTGAAGGTCGGGCGAGGGGTTCTTGTGGCTGGACGGGATGTTCTCGTAATCGTCGGTGAAAGCGTGGGTGTAAAAGCCGGGCGCACGAGCAGCTTTTGCCCGGCGAAGATCACAGGATCGGGTGTTGCCAACCCGTTCAGCGAGATGATCTGGTCAACCGGTAGTCCGTAAGCATTGGCAATCAGCCAGAGTGTTTGCCCCGTCTCGACAACATGGATAATTGACCCGTTTTCCTGTGGTGTGGCGGTGGCGGAAACCACAACTTCTTCCGTGGTTTTCGCTGGTGCGGGTGTTGTCCCTGGACCGGTGGTTTGAGCGGCCTGAGCACCCCCGCCGGCACAGGTGTTTACGGTGTAGTAAACCAGTCCATCGCTCCCTACGGCAATTCCAGCCCCAATATCGGTGTACTTTGAATTCAACAGCACGAGTCCGCGATGTTGATAATCCTTCCAGATGGTATTGACAACATACTCCACGCTGGTTGCCACCTGTGCAACCGCGACCGCCTCGTCGCAAATGACGCCAGTTCCACTGCCATATCCTGCCGCCAGGGCGCGGGCAGTTTCATCCGTCCCTCCGGCGCCGGTGTGCGTGGATGAGCCTATGGAGGCTTGATACTGGGAATGCCCTTGTGCGGCCGCCATCAACGCACGGTCAACTTGCAGCACCGGGAGGCTGTTTGTGCTGCGCAGGCTGTTGATCGCTGTAATCAGCGCCGAAGGGCTGGGTGGGGTGGATTGCGCCGTAACCACCCCCAGGGGAAACGGCAAAGCCAGCAGCAGGAGCACTGCTGCGAGAAATGCAACCAAAAGGGGTTTGCCTTGCATACCGAAAAATTATAACCGATTACTCTTCGGGGTTTTTTCTGCCGCCGCGCAGGATGGTGATCAGAACTGCCAGAAGGCCAAGCGCGCTGGCAGCCACTACCGCAATTCCCAGCGCGCGCGAATCGCTGCTTCCCAAAGAGGGGATTTCAGGGAGCAGAGGCGGAGGTGTCTCTGTGGGCGCGATGGTGCTGGTGCGGGTGGGACGCGGGGTGAAGGTGGTGTTGGGGGTGCGTGTGGGCGGGATGGGTGTCTCGCTGGGGTACGGAGAGGGTGTGCGTGTAAACGCCAAACGGATGATGATCTTTTGCCCCGGATAGACAATCGGATTTTCCGCTGAGAGCCCGGGGTTAAGCGCGGTCAGGTCAGCGATCTTAACGCCGTAGGCAATGGCTATGTTCCAAAGTGTCTGCCCCGGCTCGATAACGTGAACGATTGAACCATCTTCCTGCGGGGAGACCGTTTGCATCGGGCGGATGGGCGCCTGGCTGGGCTGCGGGCTGGTGCTGCCGGGGTTACCTGTCGCCGCCACTGGGCGGACGCTGCTGACTTGCCCGGTGTTCTTGATAGCCAATGTGTAATACAAAACACCATCTTGCTCTGCCACGCCGGCGCCTGCCAGCCCTTCGGTAAACCCAATCATCGTGCGCGTGTGCAGTTCGTCAGCCCATTGCGAATTTACCAGATATTGCGGCGAAGCATTCAACCCGCCGCCGATATTTTCGGCGGTGATGCCGTGATCTCCCGGGGCGCTGCCGTCCTGCCGGGTGTGGGTAAACGTGCCGATGGAAGCCATATATTCGGAATGCCCCTGGGCGATGGAAGTGAGAGAACCGTCCACCTGATAAGGCGCCAGACCGTAGGAGGCGCGCAGCTCATTGACGGCGTTAATAAGATCATAGGCGCTCCAAGCCTGCCCCTTGACCGGCTTCACAGAAAAAATAAGGAAAACTGCTGCGTTCGCGGCGATCAGCAGTACACGAAATACGTTGCGCATAAGATCTGAACAAGCAACCTGCTATCCATGCTCCACGGGTTCGAGCCGGGTTAGCTAAGTTTTTCTCCTGCGCTGCGCCCCATTGCCTCGGCCGCGACTAAAAAGTCGGCTGCGGCGATCATACCGATAATCATGCCGTTCGAGTCAGCAACAGGAAGATGATGGATATTTTTATCCCGCATGAGGGTGGCGCACTCTTTGAGAGACAGATCAGGCGAGACGGTGATGACCGGTGATGTCATGATCTCTTTCACCAGAATTCCACTGGGGTTGCGATCCATGGCAACGATTTTATCGCTGATGTCGCGCGAGGTAACAATGCCGTAAACCTGTTCGCTGGTCTTTTGAACAATAATGCTTTGAATATACCGGCGGCGCATCATTGCCAGCGCCTCGGATACGGTTGCTTCCGGGTCAATAAAAACCACCAGGTCTATCATCCACTCGTGCACTTTGAATTGCATCTCCGAAGGTCTCCTTTCGGTTTCATCAGGATGGGGTTCGCTTGAAGTTTCAATCTCTCCCAATACTTTGAGTATATCAGAAATCTTTTGGCGGAAAGCAGGGTCTGAAATTCTGCGTTTTTACGGGTCAGGGTGGCGATGGAACCGGGAGGGAGCAAAGCGGGCGTATCGGGGCGTCTTCGGCAATTGCCCGGCTGGGCGACGGCCAGAGCGGGCGTACAAAAGCAGGGGTGCTGCCCGCGATCTGGTTTTAGTCAGGGATCAACTCTTGCTGCATTTGACCGGGCAGGTATATTTCAGGAAATTACCGGCCACGGCCATTTTTTAAGCGAGTCAAAAAGGTGGTGCGCGGTCAGATCGCAATGGATGGGGTTGATCGAGACGAACCCCTCTTCCAGCGCGCCGACATCCGTATCCGGTTCGCTCACGCCAATTGGCGCGTCTCCGCCGATCCAGTAATACGGGCGGCCGCGCGGATCTGCATGTTGGATCAACACATCCTTATACACACGTTTGCCCTGCTTTGTAACCCGAAAGCCTCTAATCTCCTGTAGAGGTTTGTTCGGCACGTTGATATTGAGCAGGGTTTCTTCGGGCAGCTTGTTTGCAAGGATTAATTCGACAATTTGCGCGGCAACCATGGCGGGAACGCTGTAATCAAGGTCTTTCAGGGTGCTTTCGTGCCCGTCCACAGAAACAGCCACTGAGGGGATGTCCCAAATAACTCCTTCCAGGGCAGCCATTACGGTGCCGGAATAGGTCAGGTCGTTTCCGAGGTTGGGGAAGGGGTTGATACCAGAGACGACAAAGTCAACCGGAGCAGGCAGAACCCCCAGCACAGCCAGCGCGACGCAGTCCGATGGGCCGCCGTCTGTAGCCAGCGCGGTGGTTCCATCCGCCAGGGTCACCTCTTTTATCCAGAGCGGGCGGTGCAGGGTCTTGACATGACCTGAAACAGACCAGTTGTGATCTGGTGCAAGCACAGTGACATCGCCGAGCGTACGCATGCTTTGCGCCAGCGCGAGCAAGCCAGGGGCATGCACCCCGTCATCGTTGGTTACAAGGATATGCATCTGCCCTGTCCCTTTTATGGATAAGAATTCATTTAAATAGCCTGAATTTCTTTCTGCAGGCGTTCCAGCAAGGCTTTCCGATCTGCCGGGGGTTGAAAACTGGCTTCCGCGGCGGTATGGATGGTTTGAATAAGCTGTTTGCGGGAAAGTCCCAACTGTGTCGAAGCGACTTCATACTCATGGCTCAGGGTAATATTGGAAATCCCCGGGTCATCGGTATTGATCGTCACCTTGAGGCCTGCTTCGAGCATATGTTTCAGGGGATGTTGGCTGATTTCAGGGACAACGCCGGTCTGATAATTACTGGTGGGGCAGACCTCAAAAACGACACCGCGCTGCCGGGCGAGTGCGGTAACCTGCGCATCTTCCAGCACGCGCACACCGTGTCCAATGCGGTCGGCGCCCAATTCTTCAATCGCGTGGCGAACGTTCTCCGCGCCGCCCCATTCACCGGCATGAACGGTAAGCGACAGGCCGTTTTTCTTCGCTTTTTGTAAAATCTCGCGGAAGGGTTCGGCTGAGTACTCGGATTCGTTGCCGGCCAGGTCAATGCCTGCAATGCCGTTGCTTTTCCGGCTGATGGCAAGCTCTACTACCTGACGCGCCAGATCGGGGTCTTCGTGGCGGTTGATGCTCGCGATCAGGCGGACGGCGATGCCGTTTGCCTGACTGGCCTGCCATGCGCTGACGCACACCCAATCCATGACATCCGCCATGCGGAAGTTTTTGATCTGACTGAGTGCAGCCGGTGTAAAGTGCAGCTCCAGATAGCGCACACGGTCAACAGCGGCATCTTGAATAACTTCGAATGTCAGGCGTGAGATAATCTGCGATGAAAGATAAAACATGCGCAGGGTCTGGAACTTGGAAAGGAAAGACGTAAACGTGTGCGGATCATCAGGCTGTACCTGAATAAGCGCTTTCAAGCTGGGGCGCAGAGGAAGGGTGATGCCGTTTGCCCGCGCGATCTCCGTCAGCGACTCGACGCGCAGAGACCCCTCCAGGTGGCGGTGCAATTCCACTTTGGGAAGGCGGGCATAATACGTGCGCATTTTAAATTCAGTTTGATCTTTCATTCATTAATTCGCTTTTTTGCGTTAAAATAGTCGTGCAGCCTGCGAAACCGATTCCATTATATCCCAATTGGCTTGTGAAAAAGATTACTGGCAAATACCAAATTTCACCTTAATGGGTGTTAAATGTCACTTGACACATGCGCCCAAAATTGCTAAAGTATAGGTGTGTAAAGGAGAAAAATGGCAAATACTGCATGGATTAATCTCTCCACAGGGGAAATTCAGATCAAAAAAACCAACCCGGAGCTCATCAAACGCTTTTTGGGAGGGCGCGGGCTTGGAGTAAAGTATCTATACGATTATGTTGAGCCGGGAACAGATCCATTTGGACCGGACAACTATTTGATCTTCACTGCCGGTGTCTTTAGCGGCACCCCCTGGCCTTCCTCCTCCCGATATCACGTTACGTATAAATCTCCGGCTTCTAATGGTTACGGATACGCCAACTCCGGCGGTGGTTTTGGCCCCGAACTGGCCCTAACGGGCTTTGACGCGCTTGTTATTTGTGGTGCGGCGCCCTCGCCTGTTTATCTTAAAGTAAAAGACAACCAGGTATCCATAGAAAAAGCCGATCACCTGTGGGGCAGGAAAACTGGGGAAACCCAGGATATTTTACTGGGGGCAGACACCCCAACCGGCTCGAACGGGCGGGTGGCTTGTATTGGACCAGCAGGTGAAAACCTTGTCCGTATTGCAGCCATCATTAACGATTACGGCCGGGCTGCGGCGCGTGGCGGGCCCGGTGCAGTCATGGGCTCCAAGAACCTCAAAGCCATTCACGCCCAGGCTTCCCAAAAGGGTTTTGTTAATAAAGATCTGACCGCGGAAATCAAAGCCGCCAGCCAGCGCCTGCTCAAAGACCCCAAGATGCAGGGATTGATGGATGCCGGCACGGCTTTTCTGATGCGACCCAAGAACATAAGCGGCGACCTGCCTGCAAAGAATCACCAATTGGGGCAAGTGCCGTTTATTGATGCAATGGATGGAGCAAAACTGAAAGAGTACCGCATCAAGCGCATGGGCTGCCGCTTCTGCCCGGTGCGCTGCTCGTGCGAATCGATGGTGCAGGGCACCAACGGCACGGTGGTCACCGAAGGCCCAGAATATGAAACAACCGATGCGCTTGGCCCGGTGTGCTGGAACGATAATGTCAATGTGATTATCGAGGGCAACCTGCTGTGTAATGAGTACGGCCTGGATACGATTTCGACCGGCAAAGTTATCGGGTTTGCGATGGAATGCCATGAAAACGGCCTGCTCTCGGATAAAGAATTCTCTTTGGAGTGGGGTGACAGCCATACCATTTTAGGTTTAATGGAAGCGATCGCCCACCGCCGCGGTCTTGGGGGTCTGCTGGCCGAAGGTACGAAGCGCGCCGCAGAGAGGATCGGTCATGGGGCTGAGGCTTTCGCGATGCAGGTCAAGGGGGTGGAAATTCCGGAGCAGGAGCCGCGCGTGGCCAAAGGGATGGGACTGGGGCATGGTGTTTCAAACCGCGGCGCAGACCATCTCTACGGACTGCCCGCGATAGATTTGGGCGGCAACTTTGAGACCGCCCGCAAGGTTTTTGCTCCAGAAATTATTGATGAACTGATGGAATCTTCCAACGAGAAATACAAAGCGGATATGCTGATCTATGGTGAGCACTACTGTGCGCTCTCCGATGCTTTTGGGGTGTGCAAGTTCACCACCTCCGAAGAATACAGTCTGATGCCGGCTGACTTCCTCCCCGCGCTGAAAGTTCTAGGGTTTGACATGGATGAACGCGCCCTGCTGGAGATCGGTGAGCGCATTGTCAACCTGGAGCGCTTGTTCAACGTACGGGAAGGTTTTGACCGCTCCGATGATTACCTGCCCAAGCGCTTCACTACGGAAGCGATGCCATTATACGCAAACGTCGTTGACCCGGAGACGGGCAAAACAACGCTTGGAGAGCAAATCGGCTCCGCCATTATCGAAGATTTTGACGCAATGCTCGATCGTTACTACGAATTGCGCCGCTGGGATGAGCAAGGGCGTCCGCAATTGGAGAAAATCCAGGCGCTCGGCCTGGAGGAGGAAATTGCCAGCATTCATTTAAGCCAGGACTTTGGCAAAAACTGAATGAAGGACACTATTAAAAAAGGATGAGGTTGGGAAAATATGTCAAATTATGATTATGCAATTGCCCAAACGATCGAGGATGCAGTGAGTTTGCTGAACGAACCCGGCAAGCGAAGCATTCCGCTGGCCGGCGGAACGGATGTTTTTGTGGCGCTGCGGGTGAACGACCTGTGGTTTGACCGGCTGGTGGACGTGGGCCGCATTCCAGAGATGCGTCAGATCCGTGAGGAAGGAGGGAAGGTATCTCTGGGCGGCGCAGTGCAGTTTAAGCAAGCTGTAGAGAACCCTACCTTACGAGAGCGCGTTTCTTTTCTCTCGGCGGCTTGTGAGAGCATTGGCGGCCCGGCAATTCGGAACGCAGGCACGTTTGGCGGTAATATTGCCAACGCTGCTGCGTGCGCCGACTCGCTGCCGGCGCTGGTATGTCTGGAAGCCGAAGCACACCTGTGCTCTGCCAAGGGAGAGCGCGTGGTTCCGGTGGAAGAACTGGTCACCGCGCCCCATAAGACGCAGATTGAGCATGGCGAACTGATCACACACATCACCTTTACACTGCCTCCCAAAAAGGCTCGCAGCTGCTTCATTAAAATTGGCCGCAGAAAGGCACAATCCATTTCGCGGTTGAGCATTGCAGTGATCGGCACTCTTGATGAGGATGGCATCATTGACTATGTACGTATTTGCCCTGGAGCAGCGGTGGCGACACCGGTGCGCTTCCGAAATGTGGAACAAACGCTGATCGGCAAGCGACCCGGCAAAGAATTGTTTGCCGCTGCGGGCGACCAGTTGGTTGCAGAAATGATTGAGAGCACCGGCCGGCGGTGGTCCACCCCTTATAAAGAAGTCGCACTCAAAACCATCGCCGAACGCGCTCTGGCTAATATCTTTTTACAGGACGAATCTTCATGTTAATTGAATTTACACTTAATGATCAACCGGTTTCGGTGGAAGCTCCTGCAGACATCACATTGCTGGCGCTGTTGCGGGACTATTTAAAATTAACCGGCACAAAAGAAGCTTGCGAGGTTGGCGAGTGCGGCGCTTGCTCCGTTATGTTGGATGGCGAGTTGGTCAATAGCTGTCTGATTGCCGCGCCGGCGGCAATAGGGCGCAGGGTGGTCACGATTGAAGGTATTCATGATGCTGATGGCGGACCAAACGATTTGCAGCGCAACTTCCTCTCGCACGGCGCGGTACAGTGCGGGTTTTGCATTCCCGGTATGGTGATCGCGGGGGAGGCGCTGCTTACCAAGAACGCCCAACCCAGCCGGCAGGAAATTCGGGTTGCGCTGGCCGGCAACCTCTGCCGCTGCACAGGTTATATGCAAATTGTGGATGCGATCGAGGCAACCGCCAACGAACGCATCAAGAAAAGTAACTGATCTCAAAAGGAGATTGACTTCAATGGCTGAATTGAAATATATCGGAAAGCCCGCGCAGCGTGTAGGCGGGTTGGAAAAAGTAATGGGAAAAACAAAATACGTTGGGGATTACAACCTGCCCGGAATGTTGTATGCGCGCACATTGCGCTCGGATCTGCCGCATGCCCGCATTAAACGGTTGGATGTTTCCCCGGCGCTCAAAGTGCCCGGCGTTCTTGCCGCGATTACCAGTGAAGATTTTCATAACCACGGTCAATTTGGCTTCCCGATTAAAGATATGTATATGCTGGCCTATGAGAAGGTGCGCTACGTGGGTGAAGGCATTGCCACCGTCGCTGCCGAGACGCCCGCGGCGGCGGCAGCGGGAATGCAGGCAATTATCTGCGAGCTCGAAGAACTGCCGGCAATCTTTGATATGGATGAAGCGCTTGCACCGGAGGCTCCGCAGGTGGGACCCCTTCGCGCAGACGGGAAACACCCAAACTTCCTGGGGCATTACCCCGTTTACAAAGGCAACCCGGAGGAAATGCTCAAGCAATGCGACGTCACGATTGATCAAAAATACGAGACGGTGATGCAGGAGCATGCCTATATCGAGACCGAAGGCGCGCTGGGCATCGCGACGACTGAGGGCGGTGTGGTGGTCTATGTATCCTGTCAGAGCCCTTTTATCCCGCGCGGGCATATAGCCAGTGTGCTGAACCTGCCCGAAGGAAGGGTTCGTGTGATTGTCCCGCCGGTGGGCGGCTCGTTTGGCGGCAAGGATGATCTGAACTACCAGGCAGCCGGTCAGGTAGCGGCGCTGGCTCTCAAGACAAAACGGCCCGTACGGATGACTTTCTCGCGCGAGGAAAGCATGATCGCCAGTTACAAGCGCGGCGCCATGCGCATGAACATCCGGCTGGGAGCGGACAAGGACGGCACACTGCGCGCCTGCCAGTTCAAGAGCACTTACGATTCTGGTGCGTACTCCTCGCAAAGCCCGTTCACAAGCTGGCGAGCCAGCATTCATGCGATGGGCGCCTACCGCTACGATGCTTGCACGGTGGACATCAACACAGTTTACACCAACCAGGGCTACGCCGGCGCGTATCGCGGTTTTGGCAACACCGAAGTATGCTCCGGTATTGAGCAGGCTGTTGACGAAATGGCTGATGCTCTTAAGATGGATCCGATGGATTTCCGCTTGAAGAACTGCCTGAAGGTCGGGGATGTCACCCCCCACAGTCAGACGCTGACTGAATCGGTTGGTCTGACTGACTGCCTGTTGGCGGTTCGCAAGATGAGCGATTGGGACCGCAAGCGCAAGAATTATTCCAACCAACCTGTCAACGGAGACGGTAAACGCCGGGGGATCGGTGTGGCGGCGCTCTTTCATGGCACCTCGCTCGGCGCGGAAGGTGCGGATGAAGCCACCGGCACAATCGAACTCCACGACGACAACCTGGTAACGCTGACCTCGGGCTTGACCGATTACGGCACAGGCTCACGCACCGTATATACACTCATCGCTGCCGAAGTTCTAGGGATTGACCCCTCCCGCATTCGCGTGCACCTCCCGGATACCAATACCGCCAAGGATTCCGGTCCAACAGTTGCCAGCCGTGCCACCATGTTGGGCGGCAATGCGACCAAGGTCGCGGCGCTTAACCTGCTTCAAAACCTGGACTGGGCTGCGGCTGATTTGCTGAACTGCGATCTGCATCAACTTCAGCGGGTGGGTGAGAGTTATGTTGGCCCCAGCGAGGAACCGGTCTCGTGGGAAACAGTGGTGTCACACGCCCGGGAGATGGGGTTGGTGCTCTCTGCGCACGGTAAGTGGACTGCGCCGCTCATTCAATGGGATGAAGAACACGGTACAGGCATACCCTATTTCGCCTACCATTTTGGCGCACAAGTTGCCGAGGTGGAAGTGGACATGAATACCGGCCTGACGGATGTAATCGGACTATGGGCGGTGCATGATATCGGCAAGGTGATCTTCCCGCAGGGCGCTTACGGGCAGTTGTACGGCGGCATTTCGCATGGCTTTGGATACGCGCTCTATGAGGATGTGGATTACATGGATGGTTACTTGCAGAGCGTGAACTTTGATACTTACCTGATCCCCACTTCAGCGGATATGCCGGAAATTCACGGTGGATTTGTCGAGGCGGAATTCTCGCAGGGACCTTTTGGCGCCAAGAACATTGCCGAACCTGCAATGGTCCCCACAGCACCAGCCATCCTCAACGCGATTGCTCATGCCTCCGGCCGCCGCATCCGCAAGCTGCCTGCCAACCTGGAGCGCGTCATGCTGGGCGAAGCCCTCAAGAAGAAAGCATCCACGGTAAGCTGCAAGGTTGCATTGAATATCACATAAAACTGTGCATGGAAGTTGAAAATTTCCAGATAGAGGTACGGTATTACGGAGCGCTGGCATTGTATGCCAGCGCTCATAAAATTTCTGTAGAACTCCCGGCTGGCAGCAGCCTGCAAACCCTGCTTGACCGGCTGGAAGCGATCAACCCGCCCGCCTACAAACAATTGCTGCAACAGAGCGCGCAGGGGGCGTCTTTCCTTCGGGTGCTGCTCAATGACGTATTGATAACACAGGAGAACTTCGGTAAGCTGCTGGCCCAAGGTGACCGGGTCATTCTGTTGCCGGGTATTTCGGGGGGCGATTTTCCGCACAATTAAGAAAGAACACCCCCGCACTGCGAAACGCTTCGAAAGAGGTGCTTTCACTGAAAGGGGGTGGCAACTGCATCGTTTCGTGCAGAAACGGGGGAATAACGCGCGAAAAAACAGAGGGAACCAGCACTCAGGCAAACAGAAAGGTGAGCAAGGTGACTTCTTCGCTTTGGTTAAGAGACGTTATCGCACACAATAGTAACCCTTCTTCCATCTGATTTTGGCCGGGTAAGCCCAAACCTGTCATTTCATTGTTTTTTGTGGCGAACTTGAGTATTTTGCGGGAAATTCGCGCAAAATAGATGATTGACAAATCAGAACGTATGTTCTATAATAGATAAAAGTTTTCGATGATTAGAAAAAGAAGGAGGAAGCGATGAACCTGTTGGGAGCAAAGGCGAACC
>JADLFQ010000078.1 GCA_020845515.1 Anaerolineaceae bacterium
CGTCAGCGTTGTACAAGGGGTGTTGATTTCGCCGCTGCTTAATGGTGTTGCAACTTTTGGCGAGGAGTTTGGCTGGCGCGGGTATTTGCAACCGAAATTAATGCCGCTGGGGGCGCGCAAGGCGATGCTGTGGATGGGCGTAATCTGGGGGGTGTGGCACTGGCCTGTAATTGCGATGGGTCATAATTACGGGCTTGACTACTCCGGCGCGCCCTGGTTGGGGATGTTGATGATGGTGGTTTTTACATTTATTACCGGGACGCTGCTTGGCTGGATCACACTGCGAAGCGGCAGCATCTGGCCGGCGGTGATTGGACACGCGGCGATTAACGGTATTGCCAGTTTACCGGCACTTTTTTTGCAGGGCAATCCCAATCCTTTGATCGGGCCTCTTCCGGTTGGATTGATCCCCCTGATCGTATGGGCTGTACCGGCAGCCTATTTGCTGTTTACTCCGCGATTATTTCAGCAAGGCCCACAGCCTCTTTCTGACATGCAATAAAAAAGTGTATGCTGGATGAAATACACCCCGACTGAAACTTTTGGTTGGGGTGTTTGCTTATGTTTCCGGGGGGGAGGGGGTACTCTCCGGGGGAGGGGTGGCTGCCTTCAACAGCGGCAAATCGGCGGTCGCGCCGAAAACGCTCACCTGATTTCTCCCGGACTGTTTGGCGTGGTAAAGCGCCTGATCTGCCCGGTCGAGCACGGCTTCGATATTCTTGCAGCGCTCTCCTTGTGCGCCAGCCAGTCCCATACTGACGGTGACCAACAGGCGGCCGCGTTCCGTCTCAGCTGGTTGGCGGAGGATGCGTTCGCGCAGCCTGCTTGTCACGCCGATGGCTTGAGTTGTTTCGGTTTCGGGTAAAAGAATGACGAATTCATCCCCGCCGAAGCGTCCGGCGATATCAATTTTGCGAATCTCATCCCGGATATGATTGGCAATGGTGATCAGAACATGGTCACCAACCAGGTGTCCCAGGGTGTCATTGACCTGCTTGAAATTGTCCAGGTCAATGATGATGACGGAGAGTGAATGGGAATAGCGCACCGAGCGTTCGGCTTCCTGGCCGGCGAGGGTGAAGAAATGGCGGCGATTGTATAGGCCTGTCAACGGGTCGGCGACGGCCATTGCCTGCAATGCCACCTCCGCTTTCTTGCGCTCCTCGATCTCTTTTTGCAGATCAACATTCTTGAGGCGGTACAATTCCGAATCTTTTTTGGCGGTCTCGAGCTGGTGGACAATTTCCAAAGTCTTCAGACGGATGTCTGTCTCTTCATTAAAGAGGCTGTCTTTGATTTGATAGAAATGCTCGAAGTGTTCGAGCGATTTTTGATACTCCCCCCTGTGCTTGTAGATGCGCGCCAGGGTCTCATGGCACATGTAGATTTGCTTTTGATCGCCGGTTTTGGCGAGGACTTCCATGGCGCGCTGTATTGATTCGATGGCGTTGTCGCACTGTTTCAGGATGCAATTGGTTTCGGCGGTTTTGCGCAAGGCACGCGCCAGTTCGGCAGGCATATCAAAGCGCTCTGCCGCTCCGATGACCAGTTGAAAGAAGGCCAGCGCCTGTCCGCAGTCATTGCGCGCCAAGTAGGCGTCGCCCACGCTGTTGAGCGCCTCGATCTCGCCTTTGTGATTCTGCATGCGCTGGTAAATTTCCACACTGCGCAAACCAAACTCGATGGCGCGGGTGTAATCCTTTAGCGCACAGGCGGCATTGCTCAGGCGGTTGAAGAGCTCGGCCTGCAAACGGCGGTTGTGGGTGTGCTGGGCAATTGCCAGTCCGGCGGTAAGCGCTTTTCTGGCTTTGAGAGGATCGTCCAGAAAAAGGTGAAGCAGTCCGAGGTTATTGAGAACTTCGGCTTCTTGCTCTGGTATCTGCAAATTTCGAAATATGGATTGTGCTTTGAGAAGGTGTTGAAGGCTTTCCGGATAGGCACCCAGCAGGCTGTAGTTGAGACCGATGGCATTCAGCGTTCGCCCGTTTTCCAATTGGGAACCAGTTTCTTCGAATAACGTTTGGGCTTGCAGGTAAAAGAGAGTGGACTGGTGATAGTCGCCATTATTTGCTGACAGGCGGCCAAGCAAATAATGGCTGCTTGCCAGGCCAAACCGGTGAGGCTGTCCCCCATTGAGTTGTCCGGCCAGGTTGAGAGCCTGTTTGCACAGTTCATAAGAGCGCTCCGGGTCGCTGTTTAACAATGACTCGGCCATGCGATTGAGGCGGTCTACCCGCTGGCGGATTTCTTCTGGTGTAAGCCGGCTGCTTTCCATCTGCGTCTGTTGCTCGCTCCCTATTCCCTTCCTGCTCCACCCAAAAGGCCCCGGAAAATGACAAGGAGAAGCATTTGCTTCCCTGCTCTACAAGGATTTTATCATAGGAAGGGCAAAACCATGCAGCAAGGGGCGGGCGCAAGTTTTACCCGCGGTGTTTTCTCTGCCAGTTGGCAGAAGTGTTTTGCAGTAAGGATGGGTTATTGCCCCATGCCGGGGAGATGGTTTACAGCAGAGCAGCGTGAAGCAGTTCAAAATAATGGCGGCGCGCTATAATGAAATCATGCAAGAATATGATGCTGGATTGAGCGAGCGCGAGCGGGAAGTTTTGCGGTTAGCTGCCACAGGCGCCAGTAACAAGGAGATTGCCCAGCAGTTGGGGATCAGCGCGAATACCGTTAAAGTGCATTTGCGGAATATTTTTCAAAAGACGGGCGCCGGCAGCCGCACGGAGAGCGCACTGTATGCCGTGCGGCACGGTTTGTTGGATGGGGATGTAAACGCCCCGGCAGAGGATGCGCCTTTCCCGGCTGCTCCTGCGGCGCAGCGG
The DNA here is from genome assembly GCA_020845515.1 of Anaerolineaceae bacterium. Taxonomy (GTDB): domain Bacteria; phylum Chloroflexota; class Anaerolineae; order Anaerolineales; family Anaerolineaceae; genus Ch132. The sequence goes on from JADLFQ010000078.1 coordinate 2,826, forward strand.
AGGTTGAAACGCTGGCCGGTCTGGTTTTTGGCGGTGTTACTCGTGCTGACGTTGAGTTTAATGGCAAACACCCTGTGGGGGAGGCCGCGCCATGCTTTTTCCCCTACGCCAACCTCCCTGCCTGAAACCTCCCGGCGCTGGCTGGCGCTTGCCCCACTGCCGCAGCCGCGCAGCGCCATGGCGGCAACGGCGCTGCAAGGCGACCTTTATATAGCAGGGGGCAAGACCGAAAGAGGTGTTACCGGTGAGATGCTGCGCTTTTCCAGTGTGCAAGGTACATGGCAGGTATTAGCGCCCAAACCTGCGCCGGTTCATTCCGCCGGAGCAGCTGTGTTGGGAGAACGCCTGTATGTGCCGGGCGGGGCGACAGCCTCGGGGCAGATGATTGACCTGCTGGAAGTGTACGACCTGCGCGCAGACCGCTGGCACAGCGCGGCGCGCCTGCCCGAACCGCTGGCGGAGTACGCGCTGGCGGCTTTTGAGGGCCGGTTGTACCTGTTTGGCGGGCGCGGCCCGCAGGGATTGAGCAGTTGGATACGGGTATATGACCCGCAGACGGATTCATGGTCTGATGGAGGGCGGCTGCCCACGCCGCGCGCCGGCGTTGCTGCAGCCGCTTTGGAAAGCGGCATTTTGGTGGCGGGCGGTTGGGATGGGGAGCAGGCGCTGGCGGAAACGCTGGTCTATTACCCGGAGCGCGCCCGCGGCGGCGAAGATGCATGGGAGGTTCTACCGCCTCTGCCGGCGGGCGGATATGGCATGGGCGTGACTGCGCTGGCTGGCAGTGTTTACCTGGCAGGGGGGAGTGATGCGGGGGGCAGTTCCCTGCCGCTATTGCGCTACGCCCCCGGAGGTACGGGTTGGAACTTGCTGCCCGCGCCTGCTCTGCCGCCTGTGCCCGGGATGGCGCTGGTGGGGGCTGGTGCATATCTTCACATGGTTGGGGGTGAGGTGGAGGGAGAATTTTTAACCCGGCATGAGAGCTGCCAGATTTTCTATACGATTCTGGTGCCGCTAATCCCTTAAGTTTTTTCAATACCGTTTGTGCCAGCCTTACATTTTTGTCAGGTGGGGGTGGATAACCCATATGGATTATTGACTCTGGCGGGGATGGATTGTACGCTTACAACAGGACACCGGCACTAATGGCGGGTGGTTTCTGTGTGTAAAAAGGAGCGGGTATGATGAAACGAACAATCTTAACGCTGGGGGTGTTTATTTTGGTGTTGACCCTGGCGCTGACAGGCGGCAGCCCCACCCGGGCGCAGTCCAGCCCGATATGGTCTTCAGCAATCTTTTACTTCAACCCTGCTGATGTGCCCATTGAAACCACAGGCTGCGACTCTTCGCCGGAATGCGACGATATCAGCGTGATTTATTATCGCAACACCGGCGAGACGGTGCCTTCCAAGACAATTCCGATCAGACCTTTTGAATCGGGTGTTGTGCTGATTGGCAGTGTACTGTTCGATGAGACTTTTAAAGGCTCGGCAGTCATCAGCTCCACGGTGCCGCTGGCGGCGTTATTCCGGCAGGCTTACAACAGCAGCGACCCGTACAGCCCGATCCTGTATACCACGCTCGACAACACCATGGCGGGTGCGGGTTATTTTTACCTGCCCTGGGTGCAGCGCTCAAGCGGTTTTGATACCGAAATTGGTGTGCAAAATATTGAGAGCATTTCGATATCGCTCAAGCTTCACTTTTATAAGCGTGATGGCAGCCTGTACACGTATAACCCGGTAGAAGGCATCACCGTCGAGCCGCAGCGTTCGTATATCTTCCGTGTATCGGCTATCCCGCTGCCGTGGGGCAACAACTTTGACGGCTCGGTGGTGGTCGAAGCGAATTTCTCCGGCCTGCCTGGAAGCCACCCTAAAATTGTCGCGGCGGCTCGTGAAGTGCTGGTGGGCGGCAACAAAGCTTATGGCTTTGAGGGCACTGGTAACGGTGAGACCACCTGGCACATGGTGAGTGGATCGTGTTCCTATGGTCCTGGCATGCAAACCACCCAGTATTCCATCCAGAACACCAGCACCACCCTGACTGCCGAGGTGCAGGTGGACTATTACAACGCCGATGGTTCACTGCTGACAACTTACCCCAACGTTGGGTCGGCAACGATCAACCCCGGCGCGGCGCTGCTGGTGAGCGGCTGCGACCCGGCTACGGCGGACAAACTGACCGGCAAATACTTCTCGGCGGTTGTGCGCAGCACCAACGCGGTTGATCTGGCAGTGGTGGGTAAAGCCATCAGTAAAGACGGGCTGATGACCGCGTTCAATGGACAGCTCCCGCCACCCGCCAGCCCGGATGGCAAGTATTATGTTGCATTGCCCTACGTAGAATTTGCAACCCGCGAGGATGGGATACGCACTTATCTCTCTGTTTTGAATGTAAGCGACTCTACGGCCAACGACATCCAACTGACTTATTATGGCCGAGATGGCAGCCTGATTGCCGCTGCGAATCTGACAGGTAAACCACTGCCCGCCCATGCCAAGACCGGTTCCGACCCCAATGTGGTGCGCGCTATTGACCCCGGGGCGTACGGTTTTATCGGCGCGGCCACAATCGTGAGCGACCAGCCGGTGGTGGCGCTTGCGCGGGTGCAGCGTAACGTCAACCTGCCGGGCGGGGTGACCACGCTGGGCGATGATTATGTAGGCATGTATTATCTGAAGAACTGGTAGCGGCTCATTGAAAATTTTATACTGCATCTTCACACTGCTGGCGCTGTGCCTGACAGGCTGCCGCCCGCCGGTGGAAACCACGCCGCAGCCACTGCCTGCACTGGAGGCGGGCAAGGGAGGCCTTTCCGGGCTGGTACCCGATGCCCTGGTATTTTGGCCAAGCCAACCGGCGCGTATTTATGCAGCAGCATACTACGGCGGCGGGGACGGCAGCGGGTTTTATATGCTTGACCCCGACCGTGATGCAAGCGCTGTGCTGGGGACGGATGGCTCTTTTGCCCTCGGGAATATACCTCCTGGAATGTATCTGCTGGTTGCAGGCCCAACTGCCGAGCAGAGCCGCCGGGTGGTGGATGCTGACCAGCAGCCTGCCCTTTTCCCGGTCAACGGGGGGGAGTGGCAAGACCTGGGTGTACTACAACTTGAACCCTGACAGGCTCATTTTGCAAAACTGTTAAGGCTGGCGGCGTCCGGATGCGGTATGCTGGTAGCAAGGGAAAATTGCCGTGTTTTTGCCCTTGATTACGGATCTCACGGCGAAAGATATCTTGTACAATCACCTTGGGTAAGATTGCCCAGGGAAGATGGTTTTAAATGAATGGGGCAGCGGAAATACGCGAACCCAATGCATAGTAACAGAATTGGATGGAGGGTATGGACATGAAAAAAATTCGCGTTTTCGTCATAGCGGTGATTGTGGTGTGGCTGGCCGGTGCTCTTCTTCCAGCGCAGCCGGTTGAGGCAGCCCCGCCCGCGCAAGAAGAGGTTGACCGCGATACGCCCTATGTGCCCGGCGAGGTGGTGATCGGGTTCGACGCCGGTTTGGCGGCTGCGACCTATCAGGCGCGCGCCTCGGCGCTGGCAGGACAAGTGGGTGCGATGGTCGCCGCGCAGTATGACAATATGGCGATCATGAGATTCAGCCCCGATACGGATGTGTTCGCGATGACAGACCGCATCTATGCTACTGGCAAGGTGCGCTCTGCACAGCCGAACTACCTGTACTGGATGCCTGAGCGCGCTGATGAATTGCTTGGAAATACCCTTGTGGCTGACGGCTATGACGCCCCGACGGTTGAAGGAACAACCGAGCGCATGAACTGGGAAGAAGTTTCCCAACTGCGTTCGTATACTTCTTCCGCTTATCCGACCTTCCCATCTGAAATACTGAGTGGAAAATTGTGGGGCTGGGACGCAGTGCAAGCTGATCTGGTGTGGAACGACCTGACCTACAGCCCGTATGTCTGCATCCTGGATACCGGCGCAGATGTGTATCACCGTGATTTCACCGGCAGGGTGATCAACGGTTATGATTTTGTCAACAATGACGCTTTGTCCAACGACGACAATGGGCACGGCACGCACCTGGCCGGCATCATCTCTGCTTATGCCAACTATAACGCCGACAGCACGATCGGCATCACCAACTACTACAGCATCGCCGTCAAGGTGCTGAACGCCCAGGGCTATGGCACTTCGTACTCCGTCGCGGCAGGGCTGGTGTACTGCTCACGTCTGCCGTATGTTGTCACCATCAATATGAGCTTCGGCAGTACGAGCAAAGACAAGCTGTTGTGGAACGCGATGAACTATGCGATTGTCTCCAACGGAAAAGTGGTTGTGGCTGCTGCGGGCAATCAGTCCACCAGCCGCAAGACCTACCCGGCCGCGTGGAGTTCCGGCTTGCAGACCGGCCCGAACAATGAAACCAACTCGCTCTCCGGAGCGCTGATCTCGGTCGGCGCGGCACGCGCACCCTCGCCGGAAGGTTATAAACTTTGGGTTGATGCCAACGGCAATAACACGGCTGAAACGGGCGAGATCTATATGCCCGAGCAGTGCGCCAGCGGTTACGCCACCGTAGGTTCGGCCTATGGCAGCAACTATGGCCACTGGGTGGATATCGTCGCGCCGGGTGAGGCGATCTATTCGACCACGCCGACGACTTACCCGTTTTACGAGAACTACTACGGCAATGTGGCTTCCGGCTTTGACTATATGAGCGGCACCTCGATGGCGGCGGCCTTTGTCTCCGGAGCGGCGTCGCGGGTGTACAGCTACATTCCATGGAACGAGCCGGTGGCAAAAAATATCAAGACGAAGGATAATCTATTGGCACGCGGGGAGCCGCTGGCCTTCGCGGTTGACAGCCGTGTCAGCGCTGTCGAATTTGACCCTGCCAAGGGATATGCCAACCAAGTTGGCGACGGAAATGTTTTGTACGGCGTGCCCTATGACCGCGATGGCGACAGCGCGCCGGATACGATCAGGGCGCCATACTGCTGGCCGGGCTGGACCGGGACAGCTCCCGGAAAATGGAATGTCGGCAATGAGTTGGACAGCAATGCTCAAAATATGAACGAATTTCAGTACCCGATCCCGGGCGGTACACAGACCGACCGGGCTGCGGTGTACCTGAACCTGGCGAAAGCGCTGGAGCGCGGCGCAATCCTGGCGGAGGTTAAGGGCGCAAGTGACGGGCAGGCAGTGAATTATGGCTATGTTTATGCCTACCAGTTAAACGACCCGGTCTACATGAACATTCCGCTTTACCGCGACCTGGCTTATACCTCGGCGAACAACTCGCGCGTTATGCTGATCAATCTGCCGACCCCCAACGGCAAGGGCCATTACCGGCTGGATGTTTTTGTTTCGGGGCTTAACCTGGCGTATACGCCCTTCAACACTCTCAACGATAGTGCCACGCCCGGCTACCATGTTGAGGCTGGCAAGATCAACAGCAACCCGTATAACCGGGTGACGGTGCCATTTTACACTGACCTGAATTTTGTGCTGGAGTGGAATAACCCGAACGCCAATTTGGATCTGTACGCCTGGCTGCCGGAGAGCGTTGGCCCCAACTCGCTTGGGACGAACGGCGGCATCATCGGGCCGGCTTCGAACAATCTTCTACAGTATTTTTACGGCGAGAATCCTGACGACTCTTTTAACAACGATTATTTGTCCAGCGGCACGCTGCTGGCGCCCAGCCAGTTTGACCCGAATTGGACTTATCTTTCCACAACCTTCTCGCCTTATGCACAGCACCGTTTTGACGGCGGCCTGCGTGTCGGCGCGGATGGTCAGGGCAACCCGCTTTCGCCCTTTGAATACCTGACCATCAAGCAGAACCTGTACAGCGGCTGGTTCAACAACTGGTATTTATACAAGCCGTATTACAGCTCTGCCGGGCAGCAGTACAGCCTGCTGGTGACCGATTACAGCAAACAGATCGGCACAAATCCTTTCTGGCAGCAAGACGGCGGAGCCGAGGTTCCCAAGAATTACCTCAAGAAGGATGACCCGGACTTTGTTTATCCGATTTTGCGCATCTGGAGCTGGGGCTTCATCACCAAGACACTCAAGCTCGATGCGGCTTCCACCGGATGCACGACTGCCAATAATACGGCGTGGTGGTGGATTGGCAATGTCAAGGGCGACCAGGCCGACTGGACGGCTAACGCCAACTTCACCAGCGGCGCCAATAAATGTTTCTCGACGGATAATACAGCGGATTTCCCGTACGACCATTAATCGTACGGCAGCGCCCCTGCTGTAACTGTAAACCTCACAGGCGAATGATGGCCTGTGAGGTTTTTTTTAAAGGTATGCTATAATTTAGTCATTCTATGACTAGGAAGACGCCTGTCTTATGTCTCCCCGCCCTCAATCTCCGCTGACGTTTGAATTTGTGCTGCTGGGCCTGCTGGAGCAGCGCCCGATGCACGGCTACGATCTGTTTAAAGCACTCGACCGTCTGGAGGGGGTTGGGCTGGTGTGGCGCGTCAAACAGAGCCGCTTGTACGCGCTGTTGGACCGGCTGGAAGGCGAGGGTTTGCTGTCCGGCAAGGTGGTGCCCAGCCAAAACCGGCCGGACCGCCGCGAGTACCAACTAACCGAGGAAGGGCACGCCCGCTTTGAAACCTGGCGCGCCAGCCCGGTCGGACATTTACGCGATGTCCGGCAGGAATTTTTGGCGCGCTTGTATTTTGCTTTGCAGGCAGGGCAAGACTCTGCCCGCAGTTTGGTCAGTGCACAACGCGATTGCTGCCGGAGATGGATGGATGAGATGGCTGCCCAGGCAGTGCTGTTGGGAGAAGACCGGCTCTATGAGATTCTGGTCTTGCGTTATCGCATCTCGCAAGCCGGCGCACTGTTGGAGTGGTTGGATGTTTGTGAGAGGCAGATTTAAGGGATGCAAGTTTCTTATGCCAAACCGCTGCCGCGTTGGGTGAAGTCGCTATGGGTGGTCTTTGCCCTGCCAATGTTATTATTTATCAGCCTGCCGCTGATTTCCTTGTTCGTACGTACCTCACCGCAAAACTTATTGCTGGGTTTACAGCTCAACCAGGTGCAGCAAGCTGTGATCCTCAGCCTGCTGACCTCTACGGTCACGACGGTAATCAGTATCATCCTGGGGACACCGGTGGCTTACCTGCTGGCGCGCCACCGCTTCCGCTTTTACCGGGTGATTGATACATTGGTGGATTTGCCTACCGTGCTGCCACCGGCAGTGGCGGGTGTGGCGCTGCTGATGGCTTTCGGGCGGCGGGGGGTCTTCGGTGTGCTGTTTGCAGACGCAGGGTTTGCCATTCCGTTCACACTGATTGCCGTAGTGATGGCACAGACCTTCATTGCGGCACCTTTGTACATCAAAGCTGCGACTATCGGCTTTACCAATGTGAACTGTGAACTGAAGCAGGCCGCCTCGCTGGATGGGGCCAGCAAGCCTCAAGTCTTCCGCTATATCATGGTGCCGATGTCATGGAAGGCGCTGGTCAATGGCAGTGTGATGACCTGGGCGCGGGCGATGGGCGAGTTTGGGGCGACGATGATCTTTGCCGGCAATTTTCCCGGGCGCACGCAGACGATGCCGCTCGCGATTTATATTGGTTTTGAGATTGATATGAACGTGGCTCTGACGCTTTCAATCATCCTGATTGGTTTCTCGTTCCTGACGCTGGTGATCGTCAAGGGGATTTTACACCGCCAGTATGAGGATGTGGTAGAGTGAATCAGGGCTGTATCTGTGCTGGGTAAGCCATGACGATGACACGGTGGGTGTTGTTTGTGGGCGGCCAGCATGAGATCAGGGTCAGGCGCGGCGTGTGCGTGGCGCTCATGTATTCTGCGTAGACGATTAAATCTTCCGCTTCACTTTGCACCGGCAAGATGTTAACCTCGGTAATGTCGTACAGCCATTCCCGCTCACCTGTTTGCAGGCGCACCTGATCGCCAAACTTTAGATCTGCCAGGGCGCGGAAGACGGATGAATTGATGTTGTTGTGCCCGTAGAGGACGATATTGCCATCGTCGCCCGGCAAGGCGGAAGAAAGCGCCCAGCCTACCTGGGCATGCGGCGAGTCCCAGGACGGGGTGGTTTCCCCTTTTTCGCTCAATTCCCACCCCACTGGTGTAACCGGCGCAAAGACGGAGATGCCAGGAATGCGGATCCATTCGATCAGCCGGCTGCCATGGATACTGCGCGCCAGACCGGCTTTTGAGGCGGGCAAGGGGTCGCCGGCAGCAGCCGCGGGGGGCTGCGCCAGTGTGGCGATGGCCGCCTGAGGGGTGAAGTGCATTTGGGGGGAAGGCAGCACAGGGAGCGGGGTTTCCAGCGGGGGCGGTGCGACAGGCGTGCAGGCGGTTAGCGGGAGGAGCGCGAGGGGAAAGAGCAAAACGGGAAGAAAGAAGTGCGCTTTCATGACCGGCGCGTGATCAAGAGCGCGGCCAGACCGAGCGCAAGCAAAGCCAAGACGGGCCAGCCTGCGGCTGCGGGCGCGCCAGTAACCGGCAGGGAGACCGGCTGCGGATAGGTAAACACACCGAAGATTGAGAAATGCGGTACAGCCGCGGTGATGCGCCCGTTAGCGGTGTCCACCTGGGTGGGCAGCACTTCCCAGAGGCGTGTCTGGCTGTCGAAGACCGCCAGAAAGAGGCTGCCCGGAGAGCCGCCGGCATTGAACAGGTCTTGAGCGTTATAGTAGTAGCACACCTGCGGAGAGGGGTTGAGAGGCGGGCGCGGCACGGGGTCGAGCGTGATCTCCGCGAAGCGGCCCAACGGGGACAGGCTTTGCTGGGCGGTCGGGGGGAAGGCCGTGAAGGAGGAGACGCGCACGGTCGTGAGCGGAGAGGCTGGCAGCAGCCCGGCCGGAATCTCGAGGCAGAAGGGCTGGAAGGTTATCGTTGCACCGGAGCTTGAGGCTGTGTCGGTGGTCTGGCAGCCGGGCGCAGTGCGGGGGGCGCCGGGAGCCTGGGGGTAAAAATGAATGGCTTGCCCGCTGCGCACAGCGCCCAATTCGTTATAGGCGACCTGCAAGCCGGTGTGACCGCCGTTATATTCCAACCCGACCGTAGCCGACGAACCGTCGCTGCCGGGCCCGCTCATCGCGCCGTATTGGAAGAGCATCTGATTACTGCCTTCAAAAAGGATGGCCTGAAAAGTCAACGAGGCGGCTGATGGAGCGTATTGCACGCCCATCTGGTTCCACTCGACGACAAAACGGCGGTTCGGCGCGCTGCCGAGTGTGGCTGCAAAGACGCCGCGCGTATAACCCACCAGGGCGGGCATTTGCAGCGCGTCCCATAGAGGCGCGGCGAAGGCGTCTGACCCGTAGACGCTGCCCGCATTTGCCACGGGGATCAGGAAGTTGGTCGCCTGGTTGTTGAAGGCGCCCTCACCGACGCCGTCGAAAGCCAGATAACCGTTGGCGCTGATGATGGCCTGGTTTGTGTTGACGCCGCCAAAGTTAAACGTGAAGCCAATCGGGCGCACAACGGAGCTATTGCTGGAGAATAATGGCACAAATGTAGCCGCGTCGTGAGGAATTACCTCCCACTGGTAGCTGACATTCTGACAGCGTGTGCTGCTGAGAAACTCGTATTCCACAACCGGCGCAGGGGGCGCGGGCGGCGACGGAGAGGGGGAGTGCGCGAGCGAGGCATCCACTTGCAGCAAGCCAAAGCCGGTCTCGTTATCCGGTTTGCCGGGCGGGCCGATATCCAACGCGCCAGCGGCGAGGGCTTCGTAAATTTTGGCAGGGGTATCAAACTGCGGCTGACTTGCCAGCAAAGCCGCCGCGCCTGAAGCAAAAGCGGTGCTCATCGAGGAGCCGGACAGGATGCTGTAGGTGCTGGTGGCACCGTAAATCGCACGGTAGTAAAAAGAGTCGTTTTGCGGCGTGGTTGAAAGGATATCCAGTCCGGGCGCCATTACGTCGAGTTGGGGGCCATAAGAGGAGAGCGGGGCGCGCTGGTCGGCGTTGTTGGTAAAACCGACTGCTGTCACCCAGGGGTAGGCAGCAGGGTAGTAAACACCAAGCAGACCATCGTTTCCGGCGGCCGCAAAGATTGCCGCCCCATGCTGGTAGGCGTAGTACGTGGCATATTCGAGCAGGCGGCTGGTGCTGCCGAACAGCCCCAGGCTGAGATTAATGACCCGCGCGCCTTGATCCACTGACCAAACCAACGCTTCGGCGATATCATCGAGATTGCCATAGCAATCCGCGCCCAAGGCGCGCGCGGGCAGGATGCGGGCGTTCCAATCCATCCCGGCGATGCCCTGCCCGTTGTTGGCGTTGGCCGCAATAATACCGGTAACATGTGTGCCATGTCCGCACAGGTCTTGCGGGGTGTCGTCTTTTTCCACAAAGTCATGGCCGGGAAGCAGCCGCCCGGCAAATTCGGGGTGGCTGGCGTCAATACCGGAATCGATCACTGCAACGATGACGCTGCTGGAGCCGGTGGTGATGTCCCAGGCATCCGGCGCGTGGATGCGCACGGGCGCCCACTGCCCGGCGGCGGAATATCCCGAAGGGCCCCAGAGCGGATCGGGGGGGATGACCAGGGCGCGCAAACGGTAGTTTGGCTCGACGAACTGCACGCCAGGCACTTCCAACAAGCGGGCGCGAAATTCAGCCTCGCGGCCGCGTGGAACCCGCGCCAAAGCGGTGCTCAAGGCTTCCAGGCCGGCGCCGGCGGGCAGCAGCTCGGTCTCGGCTGGCAGCGCCAGGTCTGCGGCTGAAAAACCTTCTTTCAGGCCGATAATCAGCTCGCCGGCCACTGTCGGGGCGGGCTGCGGGGCATGGCTTCCGGTTTCGGCGCGCACCGCGCCGGCCGGCACGCCCGCTGCAAGGATGAGTACCAGCGCTGCTATAATTGATAAAATATGAAAGCTTTTTGGAGGTACCTGCATTCCACACCCAGGAAATTCACGAACAGTAATAGAGGTATTGTAGCATAAGGGGGGTGGCTGGGGTTTATAGCTTTAACAGGCGGTTGTTGACGATCATCTCGAGTTCCCATGGACCGGACTTCAAGTGGAGTGTTAAATCATAGGATGACATAAGTCGTATGGAGAATGTCATTCCATATACGGACCAAGAAATCTTTCTCCGTTGAAATGGATCAGATGACTGGGCGCTTCAGAAACCCAAACCTCAGTTTCCCATGCAATTTCATTTAAGAACCTATTCATTATTTTGCGAGATTCGAAGGCGGTTACAAAGATCAGTCCATACGCTTCACTCGTAAACAACTTTTTTAATTCGTTATGCCTCTTGAGGTCAATGGGGCCGTGACTTGTTACCGCCTCAATTAATACAAGCCATTTCTTTTCGGGCAGGTCAATGATAATATCGGGCATTTTGCCGTGTTTATCTATCTTGAAGCCTAACTTCTCAAAGTATTGTAATTCTTGTTCTGTTACTTTCTCGCCCGCATCGCCGATATAAATCAATTTTCCCCCCGGAGTATATCGAGGGCAAAATTCCTCAACGATTTTCTTGATAAGTTCGTTCTGACCTCCACTTGAGAGCATCAACTTTTCTCCATCAGGGAGGGTAATAGGGATCATCGGCATAACTCGTTCTCTTACTTGCAAATTCGCTAATGCGGGTGCGCTTCGTAAATAGATTGCCAGATTTGTTTCCCAATCTTTGGAATTGTATGTGCGTATCAACTCCAGCGTTTTAGGAACAAGGATATATTTTGTCTTCGGACTGTTAATCGGACGGTTGGGGTCGTCCGGGTTGGCAATAGCCAGTCCAATTTGCATAAATTGGTGAATCGTCTGGCGCCTTACCGTCTCACGTGTATTGGGAGCATAATTGATACCATAGTGATCCCTAAAATAATCCATCATTTCTGTAATGCCCATTAGATTTTCAGAGGCATCGCGCCATTCTATATCCACCCTTAAATTTGCAAGCGCCAACAATGTCAGGGCAGAACGATCATTTTGTTGAGCTTTAGGGACATTTAACAATTGCAGAATATTCAGAGATTCCTTGATTCTCTTCTTCGCTTGGATTGGATCGTTCATATATGAATCTCCATTAATACCATTTTGAATAAGATATTGCGTTATGATCTGATCAACCCCATCCTGATCTGGAAATCGGTCTCCAACTTCTCTGCCACGCGCGATCAATTGTTTTTCGGTCGGATATTTCAAATTTCGAAGGTCTGTGGCGTTGACTTGTGTATGCCCACTGAATAAGCGAAAGTATTGATCCACAAGTGTCGAGTTTAGATAGATTGCCAGTCCCTTTGCTAAATCTTGTGAAAGCCCACCATAGCGGCGATGGAAGAAATTGAGATGATTTTCAATTCCTACCCTTCTCGCCGGTATCCTGGTTGGATCGTACACAGCAGCATAAATCCGCCGCTTTTCTTCCTTGGAGGAGAATCTTTTTACAAGAACATAAAACTGAGATGGGGCTACAATGTTATCTATTTCATGGGTGGAACGAAGATAAGCGGGTTTATGTGTTTTATTGCCAGGCCATTTTACATATCCGTCTTTGAAATGATGTGGGTAGATAAGCGGGATCATCTCAGTATCCGTCTCATGCTTGAGCAAATCCCGGACGCGAAAATCTACAACGGGTCCGGTAGAGACAGTAACTCCCAGGTCTTTCAAAGGGGTGGTCAGATTATCCATGAGCGAATTGATCTGATGCCCGAGTCTGTCTGGGATAATCCTGATAAAAAAATCGGGATCGTCAGGTTGTACAAGGTCTTCATACGCAACTTCTTGTGTAATCAGATCATCATCGCTGGGATTGTCATTCGTGCTGATTACAACCTTTGATTTGGAATCCCCTCCCTTTACGGCGTGGAAAATGATATTCTCCTGAAGGATGTTGCTCTCCTTGAACGCTTTATCCCTGGAACCGAATACATGAATATTGCGGATTGCCATGGTCTGGAGAAGTTCTTGACGGAATAGCTTGAAATAAGGGCCATTGCAGAAACTTCTCGGAACAATTGCTACCATCTCGCTGCCCGGCAATAACAATCTCATCCCCAGCCAGAGAAAGGCGGTGTACATATTCGTGGTATCGATACCGACGCTATGCAACAAGCGGCTTGTCTTTGAACTGGTGTTGATTTTCTTATAGGGAGGATTCATTATTGTATAGTTATAAGCTGGCGGATCACCGGAAAACAATGTCCCTTCTCTCGATATCACCTCGACAGAAGAAGAAATAAAATCCTCCTGATGGATTTCATAATTGAGATTGACGCCATATTTTTTAGATAATCGCTGATACTCGGTTAAATTATTTCTTAACTCTCCAATCAACAATGGATCCAATTCAAAAGCAGTAATATGGATCTTTTTTGGGCGAGGTGAGGATTCTAATGCCCTTGCAATAAAGGCTGCGGATAAGGACCCAACCCCTGCGCCCGGGTCTAAGAGATTAATAGAATGAGAGAATTGCGTGAACATCCCCGACATCATCATGGCAACTGATGAGGGGGTGAAAAATTGTCCCATCCTCGCTTGTTGATCTTTGTTCAGTGACTTTTGAACCACCATTTGATTCGCGTCAATATGATGCGCTAATAGGGTTGGGTCAAAATCAATCATTTGCTGGTTGGATGTCAGGTGCTGAATCTCCATTAAACAATTATACGGATTTCCGAGGCAGATTCGTCGTACACATTGCAAACAGGCTGTTGCTTGTATTATAAACTCACTGTCTTAAAACAAAAAAACCTCCTGTGAGGTTTTATCATGGTGTGCCCCCGGCAGAACTCGAATCTGCAGCCTTTTGCTCCGCAAGCAAACGCTCTATCCAATTGAGCTACGAGGGCAGGCGGTTTTTAATATAACCCAGAGTTGTACAAACGTCAAGGAGGGGTTTTGGACTCCTTGATGTATAAGCCCTTTTGCCGGTGGAGGGCTTTTTCGGCGTACATAGCCTGGTCTGCCCGGTGGAACAGCTCTGCCATATCCTCTGGATTTTGGGCGGTTGCGAACC
>JADLFQ010000079.1 GCA_020845515.1 Anaerolineaceae bacterium
ACAAAGTCTGTCCCTATACCTTCAGGTGAATTAAAAGGCGTTTTCTTTTCTTTATAAAAAGATAACTTCCCTAATCTAATTGTAGGTATGTTATTATCACGCCATCGTTGTAATCACGAAATATCCTCCTTACCGAAAGTCCCAACTCATCTTTACAGACTTTTAAAAAGCGTTTTTTAAATATTCTACCCATAAGTAAACCCAATTCATGCGCCTGGTTTTCATAACCTTCACTGTGCAGGTTTATAAATATTGGGCTTCTGGGTTGTTCGACAACAATTAAGATGTATCCCGGCTTGATATCAATATTTATCCTTTTGACACCAACCCTAAAAATATCTTGACAAATATGTGTGTACGCCCTGGCCAAATTTTGTTTTAGGAATTTATTGTCGTCCATTTGAAAAACGCTTACTTTTTTGCCGTTAGGCTGTGACTTTATTTCAGCAGTAAAAAACCGGATTAATGGCGCCAATTTGGGTATATGTAACTATGGTTGTGGGGGGACAATCAGGGAAAATACCAAGGGGTTCTCATAACAACCATGAAGGTGACGGAACAGATATAGTTTACTAAAATAAATTGAATAAGTCAAATGTCAAAACATGAGGAAATGTGAGGAAAACTTCAGAATGTTATTTGGTCTGGAGGGCAAACAAACGTGATGGAGGGAAACGGTTGAAAAAAGTTTTATTTTGGGCGCACATGCAGAGCCATTAAATATGTGTATTTCTATTAGGACTTACGCAAGACACATCAAAACCGACGGTGATTTGAGATGAGTGCACGGATAGTCGTCCAAGAGGTCATGCTTGACGCGGTAACACCTCATACAACAATCATGAAATTACCCTGACAGGCGATCTTATTCCGTTTTGCATCACACCAACGCCAATATATTCTATAGTCATCAATCTGTAAGACGGCGCCCTTCTCTACATTGTATCCTTGATACCGCTGTAGTTTCTCTTTTTCTACGCTTCCCCACGCCCCAGCCGCACCCGTACCGTGTGCTCCTCCCCATCGTCCACCAGCGGGATGCGTCCGCCCTTCACTTCCTGCCCATCCAGTCGGATACTGCCCACCCCACGCGTGACATGCTCCGCGTTCTCCACCGCAATTGCATAAACCGTTTCTCCAAAGCGATAACGTATCTCGAACCCGTCCCATTCCGGCGAAATCACCGGATTGATCTCCAGCTCATTTCCCACCTTCCGCAAGCCCAAAACACCCTCCAGCCCCAACCGGTACAACCAGCCTGCCGAACCAGTGTACCACGTCCAGCCGCCCCGGCGCACGTAAGGCGGGCTGCCATACACATCCGCCGCGATTGCGTACGGCTCCACTCGGTACACCGCCGCCTTCTCCACCGTATCCGCCTGATAGATCGGGTTAAGTAGATCGAACAGCACCCCCGCCTGTTTCCCATCTCCCAGTTGTGCAAACGCCCACGCCGTCCAGATGGCCGCATGCGTGTACTGTCCGCCGTTCTCGCGCGTCCCGGGCAGGTAGCCTTTAATGTATCCCGGATTACGTTGTGTCTTATCAAAGGGCGGCGACAACAGCAGCGACAGCCTGTCCTGTATCCGCACCAAATGCTCCAGCACCGACCCCATCGCCCGGCGGCTGCGCTGCACATCACCTGCGCCGCTCAATACCGACCAAGACTGCGCGATCGCGTCAATTTTGCACTCCATATTTTCCGCGGAGCCCAATGGCATGCCATCATCATCATAAGCGCGCCGGTACCATGCCCCGTCCCAGCCATTCTTCGCGACAGCCGCGCCGTACCCCTTTGCCCGCGCACGGTAACTTGCCGCGGCCTCAACCTGTCCGTTCCGTTCACACACTGTGGCAAAACGTTCCAGCGTATCGCACAAAAACCATGCCAGCCACACACTCTCCCCGCGCCCCTGGTCTCCCACCCGGTTCAAGCCATCGTTCCAGTCCCCCGTACCAATCAGCGGCAGCCCGTGCGCGCCAATGGTCGCGCCCTTCTCAATCGCCCGCTGGCAATGTTCCATCAGGGAAAAGGTTTTCTCCGTGTGCGGATAATATCCATAGCGCTCGTTTTCCTCCTTGCCTAATGGTGCAGCCGTCAGGAAGGGAAGCTGCTCCGCCAGGATGCTGGCATCGCCGGTTGCTTCCACATAGCGCGCTGTAACATACGGCAGCCACACTAGATTATCGCTGATACGCGTACGCACCCCACGCCCTGACGGCGGATGCCACCAGTGCAGCACATCCCCCTCCTCAAACTGGCGCATAGCGGCATTGAGAATCTGTCCGCGCGTGATCGCCGGGTCAATTGCCAGCAGCGCCAGCACATCCTGCAACTGGTCGCGAAAACCAAACGCCCCGCTCGACTGGTAAAACGCGCTGCGCCCCCAAATACGGCAGGAGAGCGCCTGGTACAGCGCCCAGCGGTTGAGGATCAGGTTTGCTGCCGGGTCCGGCGTCTTCACCTGAACCGTCCCCAGCAGGCGGTCCCAGAAGGTGTGCGTGCGGGTGTAAGCCGCCCCTACACGCGCCGAATTGTGGTATTCCTTTGCCAGTGCAAGCGCGTCTTCCTTGTCTTTTCCCTGGCCAAGTACAAAGTAAATCTCCTCCGACCCGCCGGGCAGCAGATCGAGGTGCAATTGGAGCACACCACAAGCCTCCTCACCCGGCGTAACACGGCCCTCCAACCCCAAGCGGCGCAGCGCCTCCGGAAAAGCCGTGTTCCCGCCGAATCCCAGAAATTCCTTTCGATCGGCAGTCAGCCCGTGCACAGGTTTGCTGGCAATCAGGAAGGCAACGCGTTCACCGCATTCGGCGTTATACGGGTTGCGCGCCAGCAGGCACTCCTGCGCCGCGTCATACTCCGGAATGATAAATGCCATCCCTGCCTCGCGCTGCGTCCCCAGCACCCAATCAACATATTGTGTCGCCGTAATGCGGCGGGTATATGCCAATGTATTGGTCACCTTCAGATGAATAATCTTAACCGGGTCTTCCGGACTGGCAAACAGTGTCAATGTTTGCCGCAGGCCATGCGAGTGCTGCTCAAAGCGCGTGAAACCGGCGCCATGACGGACACGGCATGGAAACCCGCCCCCGGCAGGCTGCGGCGTTGGCGTCCAAACCTCGCCTGTTTCCTCATCCCGCAGGTAGAGCGCTTCGCCGGTCGGGTCTCTCACCGGGTCGTTCGACCACGGCGTCAGGCGGTTCTCGCCGCTGTTCACCGCCCAGGTACACTGGCTGCCGGCTTCGCTCACCAAAAAACCAAACTCCGGGTAACCGATTACATTAACCCACGGCGCAGGCGTATTATAGTTACCCGGCATGCCCCCACCATTACCGGCGGGAAGGTTCAGATCAATGATGTACTCACGCCCATCGGCGCTGAACCCGCCATAACCGTTGTAAAACTGCAACCCTTCGATTGCTTCCAGCGGTTCGGCATACGGCGGCAGCGCCGCGCGCGCCTTGTTCTCCGGCACGCGCACGGGCATCAATGCAGGCAGGTGGCGCGTCGGCACAGCATAACCGGGAAGTTGGCTTCCTAACGTCCCGCACTCTCCGCGCAGGATGACACCCGCCGCGGTTTCCAGCAGCGTGCGCTCTTCGGCGTTCATCTGGTCAGCGGTAAGGATAAACACGCCGCCGCGCTGATTAAACCAGTCGTTGCTGTTCATCCGGGCAATCAGCCGTCGCAGCATGCCGTCCAACTCCGTATCGTAATGGCTGGCTTGCCGGTTGATCAATACCAAGTCAATCTTGAATCGACGGTTGCGCAAGAACTTTTGCACCATCAATGCTTCGCGTACCAGGTCAAGGTGTTTGGCATCCTCCACATCCACCAACAGAATCGGATAGTCGCCGGAGATACCAAAACGCCACAGTCCCGGCTGTCCCAACTGGTTGGCCGCCAGTGTTTCCGGGGCAGCGCGCACAGCTTTAAGCGGGTAGAGCAGCGCCGAGAGCAAGTGCAAGGCATCCCGAAAAGCCTGGGCTGTAAAATCTTGCCTCCCTAGCCAGGTCTGCGCAGCCGTATTAGCCTGATGGAACGTGCGTTCGATCAGATTCCAATTTTGATAACGCTGCGCCAACGCGATAATTTCCTCGCGGCTCTCGCCCGCAAACGTCAGTGTAGCCAACACGCTGGTTTCATGCGCACTCAGCGCGGCTTCCTGTCCCAGAGCAAAGATTGGGTCAAGTGTTGCCCCGCTTTCCCCGCTCAGATACGCCTCACCGGTCAGCCCCGCGGGGTTGCGCAGGGTGCGGTTGCGCCCGATAAAGTTATAACGGTTGCCCTCGTGCCGCACCGTGTCATGGGTGAAGGGCTTTTCCGCAACGAGCATATGCCCCAGGAAAACAGGCGCCTCCTCACCGGAGCGCGGCCGCCGCCGGTAAATCTGCAGGCTCAACTTCGGTACAAACTCACTCTCGATAAAAAGCTTATTAAAAGCCGGTTGGCGGGCGTCCTCAGCATGCGCCGCCAGGCTCACCTCGCCATACGAGGTCACCCGCAGTGTGTGTTCACGTTCACCGGTATTATTCAGATGTATGCGCCGGATCTCCACCGGGTCATCCGGTGCAACGGTGACTTCCATCGTCGAGACAATGTCCCGCTGCGTACGCCGGAAGACCACCATATGCGCGAAGAAGCTCACCTGTATATCTGCGGCATCGCCCGGAATCGGCTGCGGTGCAGCCGACCACAGTCCGCCGCGGCGGCGTGTACCCGATTCGACATCCTGAATATAGACCCATGTTCCCCATGGGTCCAGCACCGCATCCGCCCGCCAGCGCGTCAAGTCCATCCCGCGCCATGAGTTGTACCCGCCGCCCGAATTGGAGATCAGCGTGTTAAAACTGCCGTTTGAAAGCAAATGCACCTGCGGAATGGAGGTTTGCACCGGGATGTTCCACGGCGTAACCCGCTCCGGTTCAGCAGGAACGCGCTGCACCCCTTTCACATCCTCATCACCCGCCTCCTGCACCGGCGCAGCCAGCGGCATCTGCTCTTGCAGCAACAGTGCCACACTTTGAATGTGCGGGTCAGCGTGCATACGCTGCACCATGATATCGTCAAAAAAGTAGTTGGCCATCGCCATCAGAATCATCCCCTGGTGGTGTGCCATGTACTCGTTCACCACCGCAGAAGTCTCATCCAGCAGCAGCCGGTCAGGGCTTAAATCAAGCGCTTCGTACATGCCGTACGCGCCGAACGCCTTGCGCCGGATAAGTTCCTCCGCATTGGCTGCCACAGCCCGCGGTTGCCAGCCAAGCGCCATTAACGAAGCATAGGGTGCAATGACCAGGTCGTCTCCCAGGCCGCGCTTGAACCCCAACCCGGGTACGCCGAAGGCGCGATACTGGTAATTCTGACTGGCATCGAAGTGGTAAAAGCCTGACTCCGATATGCCCCACGGGGCGCCCTTTTCCCTGCCATAAGCAATCTGGTGCTTTACCGCGCCGATTGAACTGTCTGCCAGCAGGGTGCCGGGGTACGAGCGCAGGAAAAGAGGAGGCATCAGGTATTCAAACATCGTCCCGCTCCATGAGAGCAGCACACTCCGGCCGTCTACGCGCGTCACCGGCCGGCTGAGGTACAACCAGTGCAGTTGCGGAACATCCCCCTTGGCAATCGCAATCAGCGAGGTGATGCGCGCCTCAGAAGCCAGCAGGTCGTAAAAATTGGGGTCAAGCTGACCGGCATCAAGATTACAACCAATATGGAAAACGCGCCGCCGGGTGTTGTAGAGATAGCGAAAATCCATCTCATTAACATACCGTTCGGCTTGCATGGCAATCGTATCAAATTTCTCCAGCAGCGCGCGGGCGTTCCTGTCCGCCCGCGCCAACGCGGCCGTCAGCGCCTTAAACCAGACGAGCACAGTCTGTATCTGCTCTTTTGCCAATGCTTCTTCCTCCGGCTGCGCGCTTCCGGCGGGGGTTTCTTCCTTAAGCAGGTTTTGCAATTCCAAAATGCTCGTATTCGCGCGCCCGACTCGAGCCGAGATTTTACCCAACGAAAGGTTGTAGGGCAAAGCAGCCTTGAGATTTGCCAGCGCCTCAGAGAAGCGTGCATCCTGCAAGTACAACGGGAGTTCCTCCAGCAGCGGAATCCACGGGGCAAGTTCATCAATTGTGCGCTTCACTGCGGCATGATGCTGGCTCACCTGCGCAGCAACCTCTTGCACGCGCAGCAACATCTCCTGGTCAAACTCCGCGCCATGTTCTTTAATCAACTTCATTAAATTCTCGGAAAGCCCTTGCCAAAACGGACCGCTGGCTTCCAGGTAAAGCGCATACCAGCGCCCTGGTTTCTGGCGCGTTGTCCGCACCTCCGCCTGCATCTCCGCGATCTGTGAAGAGATTCTCCGAACGGACTGAGCAATCCCCGCCTTGTGCATCCCCGTCAGTGTCTCATCCAGGTTGGTCAGCGCGTCCTCATATCCCTGCCAAAGAATCCAGCGGAATATCGGCTCGCGCGCCATGCCCCGGCAGCCTTGCGCCGCGACAATCAGTGCAGCCGCCAGATTGCCGCTATCAACCGTGGAAATATAGCGCGGGGAAAGCGGTTGCAGCGTCAGCGTATCGTACCAGTTGAGGAAATGGCCGTGTGCGCGCTCCAGATGAGCGAGTGTATCTATTGCGGAGCCCAACCGGGCAGCCAATTCAAGCTGGTTCAAATAGCCCAGATCGTAAGCCGCCAGAGTGGAGGTGAATAATAAGCCGATATTGGTGGGCGAGGTGCGGTGGGCAATCGTACCACCGGGAGTCTCCTGATAATGGTCGGGCGGCAGCCAATGATCTTCCGGACCCACAAAACGTTCAAAGAACCCCCAGGTGCGCCGTGCCACCTGGCGCAGCAGCCGGCGCTGCTCTTCCTTCAAAGGCGCCTTTTCATCCGGAAGGGGCAGGTGGATCCACCAGACAAGCAGCGGTGAAAGCGCCCAAAGTACCAGCAATCCGGCTGAATACACCAGTGCCGGTGTCAAGCTGCTCCGCGCGATATCCGCAATCAGTTCCAACCCCAATGTAAGAATCCCCGCCGCCAGCACAGCCGCCGCCATTTTCTGCCAGGCAATATTCCGGCGGCGGTGCAAGCTGAAAAGCCGTGTTGTTTGGGCGGCAGTCGTCCACTGCAATAGTTTCCTGTGGCTAATCATCAGCCGGTACAGCGTGGTGATCGCGGCATCAAGTGCGATATAGGCTTCATAGATCAGAAAAGAAACCGCCAGCAGCCAGCGCAGAAAGCTCCGCAGCAACGGGTGAAACGCGCTGCGCGGAATCTCGCCGCCAAATGTTTGCAGGATGCTGCGGGCTGCGCTGGTTAAAAGAGGAATAGCCAGGGAGGTCATCAGCACGCCCGTCCACACACCGGCCTGCATGGGCAGGAAAATTGACCCGCTGATAAAGATAAACAGGAGAGCCGGCGCAAGAAGCGCTCGGCGCAGGTTGTCGAAAATCTTCCAGCGGTCAATTGCAGAAAAAGCCGCACCATGGCGCGCCGGGCGCAATAACCACGGCAAAAGCTGCCAGTCGCCGCGCATCCAACGCCGTTGGCGCAAAGCCTGAATCAGGTAGTTTTGCGGATAATCTTCAACCATGGTGATATCGGTCACCAGCGCGGCGCGCCCCAAAAGGCCTTCCAGCAGGTCGTGGCTGAGCACCATATTTTCCTTAATATGCCCACTCACACTGCGCTCGAAAGCCTCCACATCGTAAATGCCCTTCCCTACATAAATACCCTCGCCAAACAAATCCTGATAGGCATCCGAGACGGCCAGGCTGTACAAATCCAAACCGGCATCCCCTGCAAAGATGCGCGTAAACCACGAGAAGTTGGCGCTTTTTGGGTGAATCTCCATGCGCGGCTGCAAAACCGTATAACCGGAGACCACCCTGCCGGTATTCTCGTCAAACACCGGGCGGTTGAGCGGGTGTGCCAATGTGCCCGCAAGGCGGCCTGCTGCGCCCAATGGCAGGATCGTATCAGCATCCAGCGTCAAGACAAAGCGCACCTGCCGCAGCGTGCGCTCCGCAGGAGTTCCGGCAGGCGGGAGCGTAATAAAGGACAGGTCATCAGCACCGCGCAGAAAGCGGTTAAGCTCTTGAAGCTTGCCGCGCTTGCGCTCCCACCCCATCCATTTATTTTCTGAGGAATTCCAAAGCCGCCGGCGGTGCAGCAGGTAAAACCGCGGTGCATCCTCATCTGATATTTTTTTGCGCGCCGGACCTCTGCCATCCCCGGAAGAGATTGGCGCATAGCGCGCGTTGAGGATGTCAATCGCCCTCTGGGCATCCTTTACCAAACCCTCATCCTCTGGCAGTGTTTCGCTGTCTGCATCGCGAAAATCGGTCAGCAACGCGAAAGACAGGCCGGGCTGCGGGTTGCGCAAATAGTGCAATTCAAGCTGCCGTACCAGCGAAGCGCTATCCTCGTAACTCGTGATCATGCCCGGAATAACCACCAGGGTATAAAATGTCTCCGGAATTTCGTCCTCAAAGTCGAGTTTGGGCAAAACATCCGGCGGAACCTGGGTGGTAACCAGCCAGTTGAGCAGACTTGCAGCCATGGTCAGCGCCGGAATCAGCATAGCCGCCGCCAGCAACAAGGCAACTACAACCATCTCCACGTGCAGCCCAGCCGGATATGCCGCCTGTGTAAAACTTTCAATCACCGTCCGGACAAGCACCGGCAATTGCACTGCAAGCGCGATCAAGAAGAGCGTTAATATCATGAGCAGCGCCAGCCCGGCAAAATACACCCCTTGGGCATGCGCGTAAAGCCAGCGCCGCAGCGCCACCCGGCCGCGCGGCTTGTAGCCAATGTGCGTTTCCAGCGCAGCCCTCCCTTTGCCCAGCAAATAATAACCAATATGCACCTCGCGGTGTGCCGAAAGAGGCACATCCGCCGCGCTTTTCTGTGCTTCCCCGGCCCCGCTCGCAAGCTCAAGTGCAGCCTCTGCCAGCACGATCTCTTCTTTTCCGGTCGCTCTGGCCAACCCTTCAATCTCTGTGCGGTAACGGTTGCGGGTTTTGAAGTCCATGGACGCATACACCCCGGCGGGGTCCTTGCGCAGCGTGTCTTCCATCCGGCTGGCAGACTCGGTAAAGTTATTCCAGTCCTGTTCCGAGACCGTGCGCAGGCTGAGAATCATATTGGCAATCAGGTCACTGTTTGCATTCTCCGGCAGGGGCGCTTCCCCTTCAGCAAAAGGATCCGGTATTCCCGGCAGACAGGGAAGGCGCGCCGGCAAATCGGGGGTATCGTCAGATTGCACCGCCCCCACCAGTGCAAACGCCAGCGCTTCCACCAGCCCATAACGCAGAAAAATCGGCAGCGCCCACAACTCGCCAATTGTCAGCAGTACGTCGTTTTGCAGTCTGCACAACATACTTTCCAACTCTGTCGGGTTAAGCAGGTAACGCTGAGAGGTAAGCATGGCTCGTGCAATCACGTAGATGCGCGCAAAACCTGCCAGCGGCCCGCTGCGCAGCTTGGGCAGTTGACGATAGTATCCAACGGGCAAATCCTCATGGATCTGTTGGAGCGCCTGGCGAATAATATAATAATTATCCAGCACCCATTCGGAGGCATAGCTGAGCGTCAGATCGCGCTTCGACGCTGCGCTAAAAAAACGGTATGCTTCTGCAATCCAATCCTTGTAGCGCTCCAAATCACCACCGGGCAGGTCGCGGCCTGGCAGGGGCGGAGACTCATCCCTTGCGCCAACCTCGTGTGTAATTTGGGCAAGGCTTTGAACAAGCTCCGGGGGTTGCTTTACCGTAGAGACAGGGGAAACTGCGGGGGCTTCCGAGACTTGTTCCCCCGCCGGTGCAGTGTGTTCTTCAGACATAATTATCGTTCCCCGGAGCGTTGGGCGGCAAGCTCGGCAATTGTCGGCGGGAACTGCGAGCGCGGCACATCCTGAATAACCAGTACGGAATGTGCACCATGTTCCATCGTGCTGCGCGCCACGCTGCCATACGGATAGGAAAACTCACCGGTGTAACCGTGCGCGCTCATCACGATCAGGTCAATATTCTCCTCAGCAGCCAGCTCGTCGAGCGCCATGGCAACGTTTTCCTTCTCAACCACACGCACTTCACAATCGGAAGATGTGCGTTCCTTTATGGTGTTAAGATAATCCCGCACACTTCGCCGGCTCAGGCGCATCCAACTCTGCACAAGCCGTTCTGCCTCGGCCGGAATAGGCTCTGGTACAGGAAATTCCGGCGGCTTGATCACCGTCGCCAGGATCAACCGGGCTGGAAGCAGCGCTGATGTTGGTGCAGTCGGGTATGGAAACAACCCGTTCTTCTCCTCTGCCAGCTCAACAGAATTCTCTCCGTTCGCAAGTGCAGTTGCACTGGAAAGCACACATTCCGACCGCCGGGAGCAGTCCATCGGCAGCAGAATGCGGCGATAACGCGCCCGTGAGCCCTCCTGGGCCGGTGTGTTGTAGGCACGCACAATCAACACCGGCAGATAGATCGAGTTGACCACCTTTTGGGTAACGCTGCTCATATTCCACCGGCTCAGCCCGCCCCACCCGTGCGTGCTGATCACCAGCAAATCCACATCTTCGGTGTGCGCAAAATTGACAATATTCTCCGCGGTTCTTCCTTCGCGCAGGGCATATTCAACCCGCTCTTCCGGGTAGCCTGTATTTTCAGCCATCGTCCGCACCGGCAGGTTCGCGCGGGTTTTTTCTGCAATATCACGCAAATAGATCTCCGCCTCCGCTTTGCGCAGCTGCCATCGCAGCGGGTCAATCAACGCCTGGTTCTCATCATGCGACGGCACCTCCAAAACTCTTAAGAACAGAATCTTGGCATCAAAAATTCGGGCAAACTGTTCGGCATGAGGAATTGCCCGTTCAGCAAAGGCAGAACCATCCAGTGCGACCAGAATTCGTTTGAACATATCTTACCTCTTTGACGAAACACCCTGTATGGGTAAGGTGAAAACACCCAGCCCCATTTCAGTTTTTATTCTCCGCTTGTCCTCGAGCTCCCAATCACAGCCTCGCGCAGGCAAGGGGAAACCAGTAAACAGACTTTCAAACTACTTGCCAGAGACAAAAAACAAACTCCGTTGCTTTTTATTATCGCGCCAAATAATCGCTATTCATAGGGTCAGAATATACGGTGGCTTGATTTAGAAAATTGTCACAAACACAGGCCTTCCCTTCGGTTTCACAAGTTTTGGAAGTGTATTCCATCACCTGACAACCACAGGTCCGGCCATAGCGGCAATAACGATACCGGTTTACTTCTGCCGCCCGATATTGTCTGTTTCGTGCTGATTTACTCACTTTCCCCAATTTGCATCATAATCAGTGCTTGCCTTTTCTGTCAAAACCCACCACTTATGTTGCAGTCTTTTTCGCGGTCCGGGGACGTTGATTGGAAATTCATGAATAACCGCTTTCCTTTTGAAAAACTTTTGTGAAATGGAAAAAATCTTTAAGATTCCAGGCCGTTTGCTTCCGTCAAAACCTGGGGGCTGGTGGTTGTGTCGTATGGTGCGTTGTCATTATTTCGTAAAACACCGCCAACCAAAATGAAGTACCAAATTATCAAAGTTGATGGACAGCCTTTGCGTTCATCCACTTTTAAGACATTGTAAAGAATTTGTCGCAATTATATGAATGTGACGTGCTATAATGAATAAAGAAATCGTGATTATCATAATCTGGATTTCTTTGTAATCGCAGTACCTGCGAAATTGGAGGCCTTCATGTTCGTCAACCGGGTTACAGAACTTGAACTGCTGGAAAAACGCTATGCTTCGGGTAAAGCAGAGTTTTTTGTACTCTATGGCCGCCGGCGGGTTGGCAAGACCGAATTGTTGGCACGTTTTTGTGAGAACAAACGGTCAATTTTCTTTGTTTCAGACCTGGGTTCGGAAATATCGCTCAGAACGGCTCTATCGGCTGCCGTCAATACAACTTTATTCGGGCCCAACCAAATGAATGCAGTTTACTCAACCTGGGAAGATCTTCTTAATGCACTTACCCAGGCTGCACAAAGCGAGCGGTTGGTGGTCGTGTTGGACGAATTCCCTTACCTGGTGACGGCACATCCGCCCCTGGCGAGCATCCTGCAGCGTGTCTGGGACCAGACCATGAAGAACAGCCAAATTATGTTGATTCTCTGTGGATCTTATATCGGCATGATGGAAGAGACGGTCTTGGGATATCAGGCGCCATTATACGGGAGAAGGGCCGGTCAGTATCTGCTTGAACCGTTGCAGATTAAAGATGCCAGGCTATTTTATCCATCCTTTCCTTTAGAAGATCAGGTCCGTGCCTACGCGGTCTACGGCGGCACACCTGCCTATTTACACACACTTCAACCCCAACAATCTTTGAAAGAAAATATTCTGGATGGAATCCTCAGCCGGGGTTCGTTTTTATATGACGAAGTGCGCTTTGTGCTTCAGCAGGAGCTGCGCGAGCCGCGCAATTACTTTGCGATTCTGCAGGCCATCGCGGCTGGCAAAACCCGCTTGAATGAAATTAAGCAGGCAACCGGGATTGAAGGGGCAACCGCTTATCTGGATACTTTGCAGCAGCTTCACCTGGTGGAACGATTAGTGCCTGTTACAGAAACCCAACCCCAGAAAAGCCGCCGGGGAATCTATCGTTTAAAAGATCATTATTTGCGCTTCTGGTTTCGTTATGTTCATCCAAACCGCTCGCAGCTTGAACTCGGCGGGGCGCCAATCATTCTGGAGAACCAGGTGATACCGGAAATTGATCACTTTTCCAGTCTGACCTTTGAGGAGGTTTGCCAGCAATTCTTCTGGCAATCAGGGATATACGGAAAATTACCCTTTGTCCCTGCGAATATTGGCAACTGGTGGAATGCCAACGAAGAGATTGATCTTGTTGTATTAGGTGATAACGATGCCATCCTGGTGGAATGCAAATGGACAAGCAAACCAGTGGGGGTTGATATTCTGGCAGAACTGGAGAGAAAGGCACAGCTAGTCAAGCCTGAGTTGGGAGACCGTCAAATTCGTTTTGCGCTCTGCTCTCGATCTGGATTTACCCCTCAGCTTATGAAGGATGTTGAACCGCGATCCGATCTAATGTTATTGGATTTGCCAGATATTGTAGGATCAGAAACCTCATAAGCACGAAGAGGGGGGAATATAATCATCCCGCTGATATTATCCCGCTCGATCGGGCCTTATCGTAGACG
>JADLFQ010000080.1 GCA_020845515.1 Anaerolineaceae bacterium
CTTTTTGCATATCAATGATTAATAAAGCGGGTTTCACAGTCAGATTCCTCCACAAATAAAGAATGGTTAGACCTTTCTAGTATACCCGATAAATACCTACCCGATTCAGCGATTCTTGTTCAGGTGGAGAGCGCCATGCGCCGCCATACATTGCTATTTTTCTACGACGAAATCCTTATCGCAATAAAGGCAAGGCGCGTCTCGGCTTCGACGCCGCGCGAATCTCCATCCGCAGTGATCACAGTTGTTCCTGCCTTGACCGCGATCCGTTCCTGGTTGACAACCATCACCCCGCTGCCCTCCAAGAAATGATAAATCCCTATTGTTGCGGGATGAGGGGGAATTTTTTGTCCAGCCTCCAGCCCGGCCACAAGCGCCTTGAACGTTTCATTCTCCGCCAGGGTTTGAGGCTGCGCCCCTTCGGCAGGATAAATTACTTTTTCTTTCCAATCCGGGTAAACCAATGTTGTTGTCATCGTTCTATCTCCTTTATAAAACCGGCAGAAAGCCGCTCAATAATAAGACCGGCAGCCGAACAAGGCATTCATGCAGGCAAGCTGCCGGTTCCGTATCTCATAAGCATACGATAATAGTGGGATTTCCTCCTTGATTAAAGTCAGTTAACTCGCAAAAAACAAAAAAACCTGGTAATCCCGCCAGGGTTTTGAGATATTCTCGTGGAACCTTCAGCCCGCATCAGCCTTTTAGTGCAGCATCTCAAAATCAAGGATACGAAGCTGGTGACAGCTGCTTTAATTATAGTTATCTGACCTCGCTGAAATATTTTGTGGGGCGCAAACCGCTCCACAGTGGATTCTTGTCTCTGTCAAGCGCCTCGGTTAGTTGTGTTCCGAAGGCCCCATAATCGTAACACCTTCAAGCTCTTCAACATAACGGACAAATACATATTTATCCTCAATCCCGTCGCTATGCTTGCGCTTTAAGCCAGGCGACACCGTTTTATCCACCTTCGCGACAATAATAAATAATTTTTCTGCGCGTAACCCTTCGTCACACAATTTGTCAAATACTGCTAAATCAGTAACGGTATATGCGTGCTCAATGCCCGCTCCTCTTGCAATTGCAGAAAGATCAACGATACCCGCAGCCGTATGCGTGGGTGGCCCACCAATGGATTGATAACATTCGTTGTCCCACACGACAACAAACAAATTTTTTGGCTGTTCGTTTGCCAAAGTTGCCAGTATTCCCAAATTAAAAAATAATCCGCCGTCCGTATCCAGAGCGACAATTTTACGATGAGGCAGCCCAAGCGAAAGGCCAAAGGCTTCCGGCGTTACACATCCCAACTGCTGTTGAAACAAGCTTGCCTTGCGCATGTGAGGAGCCGCATTGTACCACTCATCCACCGACCCACCCAATGAGAGAATTATTAATTCGTTTTCCAACTTTGAAGCCAAAATTTTCATGCAGTCATAACGTTTCATATTATCTTTCCTTATAAGTTAAAGCTACGGCGACGCAATCACACTTTTGAAGATTTCGGGAAGAAATCTGAGCATTCGCCTGTTAACACGATTGCATAATGATTCATTGCCGCATAAGCCATCGTAAATGCCTTGACAATTGTAGGTCTAATGTCCTCCACATTTCTAACAACCGTATAAGGAATGCGCAATGCTTTCAGCATCGGCTTCATCGTGATTCCATGCGGGACTGCCCACCAGTTAGGCTCACCAATGTCGCCCCGATAACTCATAATCATCACTACCGGGATCCTGGCGCCAAGACCCAACCTTGCCAGTGGTTCTGCGGCAGCCCGGATTCCCGAATTTTCCATAACCATGACTGCCCGCTTGCCGGACAGATAAACTCCCCCGCAGATGGCAACACCTTCCCCTTCGTTTGTCACTGGTATTGCTCGAATATCTTCAGCAGATGCTAAAGCAGGATATATTTCCTTAAGCAAAGATTCTGGAAGAAAACAGGCAACAGTTACATTGGCTTCTCGCAAACCTGCGAGAGTCTCTTCAATCGCTTTCGGACTCATGCTCATGATTAGCCCTCTCTGGTGAAATTTCTTAATTTACGGACAAGATTTATTGCCATGATACGCTCCTGTTCTGGTATTGAGCACCGTTCAAAATCCCATCCGGGCGGTTTGGTTGCATCAATGACAAGCTTGGAAGATAAACCTTCCTTTGAAGAAGGATCAAGTATATTACAATTTAGTCCATCCAATACAAAGGCATTTTCGTGCGGTTGCACCCGGGTGGCAATTGCCCATAAAACTTCAGCCTCATTCATGACATCTATATCATCATCAACAACCACAACCAGCTTCGCGTATTTATCAATCCCCAAAAGCAGCAAGGCTGCCTGCCTTGCATCACCTGGCTGCTGTTTTTTGATTGAAAGATAACAATGGAAATGAGTACCGCTGACCGGATAATGAATTGCCACAACATTGGGCAGCGCCTGGCGCAATCGCTGTAATGCTTCCGCCTCCCGCTGTACCCGGCTTAAAAAAAGATGATCACGGGCAGCGCCCGGGCAAATGTCAAGAAATAATGGATTCCTTCGATGTGTGATTGCCGTTACAGTAAAGATATTTTGCGTTGATCTACCCGTAGTGTATCCGGTATATTCGCCGAAAGGCCCCTCAGGCTCGCGAACATTGGCCTCAATGATCCCCTCAAGAATTATCTCCGCTTTTGCTGGAACCAAAAGATCCACGCTTTTCGCCGGCACAACTTCTATGGGCTGGCCCAGAATTGCGCCGGCTATATCATATTCATCTACATCTGCAGGTAAACGGCAGGCAGCTCCTATCAGCAGTGCAGGGTGAGCACCCACAATAACAGCCACTTCCAGGCCGCGGCCTTTAAGTTCCGCTCGTCTAAAATTATCCCACTGATGACCACGCGAATGCATGCTAATGCCAAACCTGTTCGGGCCTTTCAACTGCATCCGGACGTAACTCAAGTTTCCTATGCCGGTATCGGGATCGCGCGAGACCACAACCCCTGAAGTTAAATAAGGCCCGGCATCTTGTTTAAAGTGTCTCATAAGGGGAATTCTATTTAAATCAACCTGCGGCCGGGGAATGACGACCTCTTGTGAAATCTGCTCTTGTACTTTTATGGGCGGAACAAGACAATTTGACAACCGTATCCAGTGCTCATGCATTTGTTCCGGAGTGGTACCCAGAATATGCGCTATCCGCTTTCGGCTGGAGAAAAGCCCGGAGACAATAGGCATGCTTGATCCCTCTACATCTTCAAAAATGAGCACCGGGGAGTCTTCCTGTCTCTCTGCTTCCAACACCATGCCCGTAATGACAAAATCTCTGGGGATGCGTTCGCGAATTCTCCAAACATCGTGAGGGAACATTTGCTCATAGTTTTGTAGAAAATCTTGCAAATTATCAATCATGTGTTCACTCCTGCAAATAAACTTTGGCAATATTTGCCAGCCCAAACTGTTGGCAAACCAGCCATCATACAGAGACTGTTAACAGATACAAGTATATGGTTAAAAACCTGAAGGGTAAGGAAGTCCCAAAAAACAAGTATGCCCCGGAGCTTGTCGGGGCACACCTGCTTATCATTTAAAAAACCCTAGTTTAAGGGGATTTGAATCTCGCCTTTTTTGAACTGCTCAATCAGAGCGTCCGATTTTTCCATTACCTCAGCCGGGAGTTTAATGTCCTTGTTGTAGCGCATTTCCAAACCACCGTTCTGGTAAGTCAATGTATAGACTTTGCCGCCATACACACCGGCTTTAACCGTTGTAATCATATCTTTCAATGTCGGCACAAAATCGTACACCTGGCTCGCAACAATCACCTCCGGCGCCAAGGGGATCATGTCATATTGTTGTCCGAAAAAGTAAATATTGTTTTCTTTGGCTGCTGCAATCGCGCCCGTAGCGGACTGCGAAGTGCCTGACAAGACATCAGCACCGTCCTGAATAAACGTTTGAGCGCAGGTTGCCATGGCAGTCACATCGGAGAAGGAGCCCGTCCAAATCGGGGAAACGGTTACGCCCAGATCGGCGTCTTTAACGCCTTGGCTCATTCCGATATAATAAGTACGTCCATCCCCAGCTTCCACAGAACCGCAAAAACCAACTTTTTTGGTTTTGCTCAACATCGCGCTGATATACCCCACGATATATCCCCCCACTTCGGCGGTGGCGGAGTAAGCAAAAACATTGTTGATGCCTTCGCTCTGGAAGGTGTTGGTGATGGTTCCATAGGCAAAAGCAGTAGTGGGGAAATCGGGGGCTGTCTCACGTATGGCGGATCCGAACTGCCCACCCTGGGCAATCACCAGGTCATACCCCTGCGAGGCATAATCACGGATGGCCGCCGCAGCATCCGGCAGTTTGAACAAGCTCTCCGAATAGGCTACTTCCAGCTTGTCCTTGCCCATTTCTTCTTGCACCTTCATCAATGCGTCAAACATGGCCTGGGCAAAAGAGGAATCCTTGGACGTGCTGGGCAAGACCAATGCAATGCGAAAAGGCTTCTCTTCCACCGGGGCAGGGGTGGCTGTAACCACTTTTTCAACTTCCACGATTACGGTTTTCTCAACTGCCGGGGCAGCTTCCGGTACAGCCGTCGCGGCCGGCGCGCAGCCGCTGATTACCAAAGACACCATCATTAAAACCAGGCTTACTTGAAATAGTACACGCTTCATTCGATTTTTCTCCTTGTGATTTTCTTCTCAGCAAAACATCAACTTTATCCAAATCTAAAAAACACCCTTTTTATGATGCTATACCCTCCTGTATTCCTCCATTAAATTTTCACGGTTAACACGAAGCGGTCAGCGTACAGGAATGGTTATCCAGGAAAAATCTGAGAATCCCCCCATCCTGACATGGGTTAAAAACTCTTCCAATACTCATACCGCGAAAGGAGTTTTGAAAAACAACTGAAGAAAAAGCTTTTAATGAGTGCTTTCGCCGCCTCGATCCGCGGGTTTTTTAATGGCCAGCGCCTCTTCTTTAGACACCCCTGCCATCATTAACCCTAACTGTTCGATCGTAGCCTCGTCCCGATCTACAATGCCCACAATTTTCCCTTCATAAATCACAGCGATGCGGTCTGCCAGAGCACGAATTTCATCCAGATCTTCTGAAATCAGCAAGGTCGCCAGGCACGTTTCGCGGCGCTTTTTCAAAAGCCCCTGAACTTCACTTTGCACCGTTCCCTGGTCGCCCAACCTCCTCTGAACCGCCGCGCTCTCCACCATCAAATCGCCATTGCGCTGACCAAGGAGCTGCTGGTGGATATATTCCGAAGCGCCGATATCCACCCCGCGCGTTGGCTGAGAAGCAATCAAGACATTTGGCCGCCGCCATAATTCCCGTGCCATGATCAGCTTTTGAATATTCCCGCCCGACAAATTTTTTATCGGAGTGTCAATAGTGGGCGTTTTGACGTTATAGGCTTCCACCAGCCGCTTGGCATCTTTTTTAATCGCATTGAAATCAAAAAAAATGCTGTGCACATAGGGAGATTTATCGTGGTCTTGTAAGATCATATTATCAGCCACACTGAAATCCCGGATCGCGCCGTCCTTCATGCGTTCTTCCGGAATATAAGACAAACCTTCCGCCATTCTTTGGATCGGAGAAGCGTGAGTCATATCTTTTGCGTTCAGGAAAACCTTTCCATGCCGTACCGGGCGCAGCCCCGTCAACGCTTCCGCCAATTCGCGCTGTCCATTGCCGGAGACACCCGCCAATCCGAGAATCTCCCCCGCGCGCAATTCCAGTGAAAGGCCGGCAACCGAGTCTACGCCGCGGTCGCCTTTCACGATAAGATCTTCAACCCGCAAAAGAGGATCTCCGCAGTTGAGCGGCGGCATTTCGTACTGTAAAATAACCGGTCTCCCGACCATCATTTGCGCCAATTCTTCTTTTGTTGCACCGCGTGTTGGGCGCTCCCCAGCCACGCGCCCATCTCGCAGCACCGTTATCCTGCTGCTAATTGCCAGAACTTCGTGCAGTTTATGTGAGATGAAGACCAGTGCATGTCCTTCCGCGGCCATTTGGCGCAGCGTAATAAACAAATCATCCACTTCTTGCGGAGTAAGAACCGCTGTGGGTTCATCCAGAATCAAAACCGCCGCGCCCCGGTAGAGTGCCTTTAAAATCTCTACACGCTGCTGTTCACCCACCGCCAGTTGCCACACCGAAGCTTTTGGGTCTATTTTCAGGCCATATTGTTCGGCAAGACTGCACAGCCGTTTCTCGACAACATCTAAGTCAAGAACAAAACCACGCGAGGATTTCAACCCCAAAGCAACATTTTCAACGACCGTCAGTTCCGGCACCAGCATAAAGTGCTGGTGAATCATCCCAATGCCCGCTTTGATGGCATCTTTTGGGGAATGAAAATGGTGCTCCACACCATCAATCAGAATCTGACCTTCATCGGGCTGGTAAAGCCCGTACAACTGGCGCATCAGCGTGCTTTTTCCGGCGCCATTTTCGCCAAGCAGCGCATGAATTTCGCCCGCTTTAACATCAAAATTGACATGATCGTTTGCCAGCACACCCGGAAAGCGCTTGACGATATTCACTGCACGCACTTCTTTAATCTGGGGTTGACCGTTTGAAAGCAATTCGCTCATCGCTCCATCACCTCCGAGACAGCCCTGCACCGGGAATGCACCCCGGCACAGGGCCTGTACCATTAGAGAATCCTAGTTCAAGGGGATTTGGATCTCGCCGGCTTTAATCTGCTCAATCAAAGCGTCCGATTTCTCCATTACCTCAGCCGGGAGTTTAATGTCCTTGTTGTAGCGCAATTCCAAACCACCATTCTTAAAAGTCAGCGTATAAACTTTACCGCCATATACTCCGGCGTTAATCGCCGCAATCATATCCTTCAATGTCAAGTTAAAGTCATATATCTGGCTGGCAATAACCTCTTCCGGCGCTAACGGGATCATGTCGTATTGTTGCCCAAACCAGTAAATGTGATTCTCTTTGGCAGCCGCAATCGCCCCGGTGACCGACTGGGAGGAGCCCGACAGGATATCCGCACCGTCTTGAATGTGTGTCTGCGCACAGGTTGCCATCGCGGTCACGTCTGAATATGAACCCGTCCAGATAGGGGTGACCGTTACCCCCAAGTCTGCATCATGGACACCTTGTTTCATTCCAATGAAATAACTGCGGCCATCTCCCGCCTCCACAGGGCCGCAAAATCCAACTTTTTTCGTTTTGCTCAACATCGCGCTGATATAACCCACCACATATGCACCCTGCTCTGCGTTGGCAGTATAGGCAAAAATGTTATTGATGCCTTCACTTTGAAAAGTGTTGACGGTGGTGCCCCAGGCAAACGCCGTGGTTGGGAAATCGGGGGCAATTTCACGTAAGGAAGAGCCGTACTGCGAGCCGTGCGCCAGGATCAGGTTATACCCCTGTGAAGCGTAGTCGCGAATGGCTGCTGCAGCATCCGGCAGTTTGAACAAGCTCTCAGAATAGGCAATCTCCAGCTTGTCCGCTCCCATCTCACCCTGTAGTTTCATCAGCGACTCATACATGGACTGGCTGAAAGAGGCATCCTTGGTCGTACTGGGCAAGACTAAGGCAATGCGGAAAGGTTTCTCTTCCACCGGAGCGGGGGTGGCGGTAATCACTTTTTCAACTTCCACAATGACAGTTTTTTCAGTCGCCGGGGCAGCTTCCGGTACAGCCGTCGCGGCAGGCGCGCAGCCGCTGATTACCAAAAACGCCAGCATTAAAACCAAACCCATCTGAAATAGTACACGTTTCATTTGATTTTTCTCCTTGTAATTTTCTTCTCAGCAAAACATCAACTTTATCAAAATCTAAAATACACTCTTTTTTATGATGCTATACCTCATCGTTTGCCAGCACACCCGGAAAGCGCTTGAGGATATTCACTGCGCATACTTCTTTAATCTGGGGTTGATCGTTTGAAAGCAATTCGCTCATCGCTCCATCGCCTCCGAGACAGCCCTGCACCGGGAATGCGCCCCGGCACAGGGCCTGTACCATCAGAAAAACTTAGTCCAAGGGGATTTTAATCTCGCCCTTTTTGACCTTCTCGAGCAGGGCGTCCGACGCGGCCATGACATCAGCAGGGATTTCAATATCTTTATTGTAGCGGATTTCAAGACCACCGTTCTGTAATGTAAGAGTATAGACTTTACCGCCATATACTCCGGCGTTGATGGTAGCAATCATGTCTTTGAGAGTCGGCACAAAATCATAGGCCTGACTGGCAACAATGACTTTGGGTGCCAAGGAACTGTTGTCATACTGGTGATTAAACCAGTAAATATTGTTTTCCTTGGCAGCAGCAATCGCACCAGTAGCAGCCTGAGACATGCCATGTAGAACATCCGCCCCATCTTGAATGTGGGTCTGGGCGCAGGTGGCCATCGCGGTCACGTCTGAATATGAACCCGTCCAGATCGCGGTAGCGGTCGCGCCAAGATTGGATTCGTTAACACCTTGCAGGACACCCTTCACATAATTCCGGTTATCGCCCGTTTCAATCGGTCCGCAAATACCAATCTTTTTACTTTTACTTAACATCGCGCTTACAACGCCCATTACATAACCGCCAAATTCAGACGTACCTGTATATGCAAAGACATTGTTAATGCCCTCACTCTGAAAGGTATTGACGGTGGTTCCCCAGGCAAACGCCGTAGTCGGGAAATCAGGCGCAATCTCAGCAATCGTAGAGCCATACTGCGAGCCGTGACCAATCACCAAGTTGTACCCTTGGGTTGCATAGTCACGAATGGCCGCCGCAGCATCCGGCAGTTTAAACATGCTCTCCGAATAGGCTACTTCCAGCTTGTCCTTGCCCATTTCTTCTTGCACTTTCATCAATGCTTCAAACATCGCCTGGCTAAACGCAGAATCCTTGGTCGTGCTGGGCAAGACTAAGGCAATGCGAAAAAGTTTTTCTTCCACCGGAGCGGGGGTGGCTGTAATCACTTTTTCAACTTCCACAATGACAGTTTTTTCAGCCGCCGGGGCAGCTTCCGGTACAGCTGTCGCGGCAGGCGCGCAGCCGCCAATCACCAAAGACACCAATACCAGAACCAGACTTAATTGAAATAACATGCGTTTCATTTTTTCTCTCCTCTAAAGTTTTTAACAATAATGTATCTAGACGATCAAAATTTGACCAGATCACCTCAGGCAATTTCTCCTAATCCACCACACCTCCCAATTCCAGGGTCTACTGCATTTTTATCTGACCACGAGGGGTACATCTTGGAGCAATGATCAGGCTTCTCCCCGTTCAAATTTTTTCGTTAATGCAGCCGGCTTGGTGCTGCGGCGCGCAGAGAAAGCCAGGACTACAATGGTAAGAATATACGGCATCATGACCGCGACATCTGCAGGGATTGCCACACCTTTTAGCTGCACCCACTGCTGAAAAGCGTTTACAAAACTGAACAACAAAGATCCCAGCAGGACACCGTAGGGCCGCCAGGCGCCAAAATAAACCAGCGCCACTGCGATGAAACCCATACCGTTGGTAAGATTTTCTTGAAAAACATTGATCAGCGCAATCGAGAGTGAAGCCCCGGCAATCCCTGCCAACACACCACCCAGCGTGACCGTAATATAGCGGATTTTTTTTACGCTCACCCCCAGTGTATCGGCTGCCTGAGGGCTCTGCCCCACCGCTCGAACTTGCAGGCCAAAGGTGGTCTTGTAAAGTATCCAGTTCGAAATGGGCACCAGTAGAAAAGCCGTGTAAACCAGAACGTTATGGTTAAAAAGGATATCCCCAATGTAAGGAATATCGCCAAGCAACGGAATACGAATTGACGGAAAACCTATAATCGTCGCCACCCCTGTCATCGTGGTTGTAAACAGCAGCGTTGAGAGGCCCAAGCCGAGTATGTGCAGACCGATCCCGCTGATACCCTGGGTTGCTTGAAAAGTAACCGAAATAACCGCCATCAATAAACCCATCAAACCGCCCACAATCGCAGCAGCCAGCAGTCCCGCCCACAAATTGCCGGAGGTGGCAGCCACATAGAACCCGGTATAAGCGCCCATCAGCATCATCCCTTCGACGCCCAGGTTCAAAACGCC
The DNA here is from genome assembly GCA_020845515.1 of Anaerolineaceae bacterium. Lineage (GTDB taxonomy): Bacteria > Chloroflexota > Anaerolineae > Anaerolineales > Anaerolineaceae > Ch132. The sequence continues at coordinate 10,078 of JADLFQ010000080.1, forward strand.
GGATCGTTGGGCAAAAGTCTCGCCAATGGCTGCAAAGAGATAGGGCGTCGCAAAACGAATTCCGTAATAGATTATTCCCAGCAAAACCGGCAAAGTGAAGAGATCACCCATGGATTTTCCTCCGGCGGGCGCGCCGCTCCGTTAAAATAACGCTGCTGACCACAAATAAAACGACCAGTCCTGAAATTGTCGTGATTAAAGCGGAAGGTACTTGTACCGCCCGCTGCATCTTATCACCGCCCACCAATAGTCCACCAAAGAGAATCGAAGCAGGGATTGCGCCCAAAGGGTGCAGGTTGCCAAACAGCGCCACAACAATACCGGAGAAACCATAGCCAGAGGATAGATACTGCAATAGTTTGTGGTGCACCCCCAGAATTTCAAAAGACCCTGCCAGACCTGCAAACATACCGCCCAACGTCAAAGCCAACGCTTCATAATGGGGGACGTTTATACCCGCATAACGGCTGGCCGCCGGGTTAAGACCGACAGCGCGAATCCGGTAGCCTATACTGGTGCGCCACAAGAAGATGTAAACCAAAAGCGCTAAAATAAGCGCAATAAAAAATCCGATATGCAGGGAGGCTTGCGGAATAGGGCGGTATAACCAAACCGATTTTGGAATACGGGAGCTTTCGGGCAAGAAAGTTCCCATTTCCCGTTGGAGCGGATCCATCAACGGTCCGACCAGCAAAAAGTTGGCAAATTGTGCTGCGATCGCATTCATCATAATAGTGGACAGGTTCTCACTCACGCCCAGACGGGCACGCAGTAAACCCGGGATGCCGCCCCAGACCGCTCCCGCGGCCGCTCCAGCCAGCATGGACAAGATCATCAAGATCCAACCCGGCCAGGACTCCAGCCAAAGCACCAGTGCAGTGGTGGCAATCGCGCCCATCACCAGCTGCCCTTCGCCACCAATATTCAATACCCCGCCACGGAACGCAATAACAATGCCCAACGCGACCAACAGCAAAGGCGTTGCGCGCACAAGGGTCTGTGTAATTCCGGAGACATCTCCAAGCGCCCCCGTAATCATCACGCCGTATGCCTTGAGGGGGTCAACGTTCAACGCCAATAGAATAATCCCTCCAATTAAGAAGGCAAACGGAGCAGCCAGCAGTGGCAATAGGGCATCGAAGGAGCGATCTAAAAACTTTTTAACCCCCGATTCATCCGGCATAGGCATCAATACCTTTCAGAGAATTTTTAACACAAAGCATGATGCAGAACATCACACCAACGCATATCGCTTTTATATCGCCTTGTAATCCACTAATTTTTCGAGCAGTATCGAATGGACTATATCTTTCCAACAGGATTGTTTAAATAAGATAGGGGGTTAATTCGCAAATATTATCACATACGTATGACAAAACGTCAACCCAAAAGCGCCGGTTATTTTCAGTAAAATAACCGGCGCTAAATACCATTATTCCACAATTTTAATCGGGTATGTGTATAAATTCGTATCGAGCGCAGCGCATACCGCGTTCATGACCGCAGGTGCAACAGGGACGGTGGCACATTCTCCAATACTCTTGGCGCCGTAAGGTCCGCTCGGCTCAAATCCTTCGATGAACTCAATCTGGATTTTCGGCATGTCAGTGGCATGGAACGAAACATATTTTTTGAGGTTACTATTCACCAGCCGCCCGTTCTCGTTGAAACGCATCTCCTCACTTAGCGCGTAACCAAGCCCCATTTGGATACCACCCTCCAACTGGCCTTCCAAGTTCAGGCGATTAACCACCTTGCCGACATCATGCACTGCCGTATAATCTACCACTTTTATCTTGCCGGTTTCTTCATTTACCAGCACCTCTGCAAAATGAATGCCATACGATGTTGGGCTTTCCGGTGCGGCGTATGATTCAGACGCGAGGAGTTCTTCCTGATCAACTGTTTGTGTTTTGACGACCAACTCGCTCAGCGTCATCGTGCGCACAGGGTCATTTCTGACAAATACGCTCCCATTTTCGAACTCAACCTGATCTGTCATACAGTCCAGGAAGTTGGAGGCTTTTTCCGCCATCTTTTCCTTCATGCTCCGGGCTACCTTCAGCGCCGCACCCCCTTCCACATACACCCCGCGGCTGGCGTAGTCCCCCAGGTTCCACGGCACCAGGTCGGTGTCCGTTTCCACGCACCCAATATCCTCCGGTCGTACCCCCAAAACGCTGGCGATCATTCGAGTTTGCATGGTAACTGACCCGTTGCCCATATCATGCGTTCCGGTATACAGTACAAAAGTGCCATCCTCATTGACCTTCAAGGAAAGCGCGGTCATGTCGCGATGCACCCCATACAGGCTGCTGCCGTGCGCGCCAATGGCCATGCCGATGCCGCGTTTCCAGCCCGGCTCAACCGGCCGGTTATCTTTCTTGCGCTTCTCCCACTGAAAGACTTTGGCTCCCCGCTCGACCGCTTCTTTTACACGCGGATTGCCGAGCGGTTTCTTGAAGCGCTGATCAACTCCATCGGGATCAACAACGTTCTTCAACTGAAATTCCACGAAGTCCATCCCCAGGTCGCGCGCAATCTTGGCAAACTGTGCCTGCTGCGCGTTGAAAACCTGCGGCGAACCGTACCCCCGCATCGCCCCCGCACTGGGGATATTCGTATAAACCGGGTGACCTTTGAAACGCATATCGGCGATTTTATAAATCTTAAAGACCTTGGCGCTCATCGCCGCCAGTACGTTTATGCTTCCGGAGCAATACGCACCGGCATTAGTCAGTACTTTGAAATCTTGCGCTACTATCCGGCCATCATCCATCACCCCGGTCTTGACATAGACCACCGCGGCATGACGCGTACGCGTTGCAATCATCGCCTCGCGCCGGTTGAGCACCAGTTTGACAGGCCGCCTCGCCTGGATCGCCAGCGCCGCAACCACCGGTTCAATCGTCATTTCATTTTTGCCGCCGAACGCTCCGCCAATCGTCGGGCGGATCACCCGCACACGGTTCATCGGCAGTTTGAAAATGCGCGAAAGCAGCAAGCGTGTGTTGAACGTATTCTGGCTCGGCGTCCACACCGTCAGCTTGCTGCGTGAGTCAAAATCGGCAATTACCGCATGCGTTTCAATCGCCAGATGATGGATTGGCGGCATCTCATAGCGATCCTCATAGATCCGATCACACGTTTTGAAGGCTTCGTCCACATTGCCCGCCTCGGTGAAGATCTGACCAGCCTTGTTCCCGCCTTTGTGCAAGATCGGCGCATCCTCTTCCAGCGCCTTTTCTACATCAAAAACCGTCGGCAGTTCTTCATATTCCACCTTGATCAGCTTCAGCGCTGCTTCTGCTATCTTCTCGTCCTCCGCTGCAACCGCCGCCACCCGGTCTCCCGCGAAGCGAACCGTCTCTGGAAAAACCTGTTCCGTTTCCGGGCTCTCGTGTTCGAAAAAGCGCACCGCACTGTTAAATAACCGTGAGGGTGTGTTCTTATGACAAACCACCGCATAGACCCCTGGCAGGTTTTGTGCGGCTTCAATATCAATTGATTTAATCCGGGCATGTGCATGCGGGCTCAATAACATCTTCGCCACCAGCATCTCCGGCATCTTCATGTCGCCGACATATTTCAACTCACCTGTCGCTTTCAGTACCGCATCGCGGATCGGGGCCGATTTTCCAATAATCTCAGGGTTTCCCATTATGCACCTCCGTTCATTCTCTGGGCAGCGAGTTGTACCGCATCCACAATCTTTACATATCCGGTGCAGCGGCAGAGATTCTCATCAATCGCCGCACGAATCTCCATCTCCTCCGGTTTCGGGTTCTTGTCCAACAACGCTTTGGCGCTCATGATCATCCCAGGCGTGCAATACCCGCACTGCACCGCCCCAGCTTCAACAAACGCTTCCTGGATCGGGTGCAGCCCTTCCGCC
>JADLFQ010000081.1 GCA_020845515.1 Anaerolineaceae bacterium
CAGCTTTGAAGTTGTTTATGTACTGCTTTAATCATCGTCAGCTGCACAAGCAAGCCTTTCCCAACTACCCAGCTCATGTCTTTCAGTTCATCTAAACCCATTGTTTATCCACTTCCCCAAAAACGCTCTTGAGCAGAATTTCCGGAAATGGGTTACACTTATAGGCGGTATAATGGGGGCGAGGAGTTTGTATTCCCTCAGCAATGTTTCGGAGGTGACGTTTGTATTCCCTGATCAAAAAAGGGAAGACCGGGCAAGGCACAGTTGAATACACCCTCTTAATCGCCTTGCTGGTTTTGATGGCCATTGCAATTCTCAGCCTGACCGGGGTTAACTTGCGGGATATTTTTAAGAATATTGCTGCCATTCTGCGTACAAATGCAAATACAACAGCCGCCGCGTTGGGAAATATCCCAGCTGCGATGGAGAAGCCGCCGGGAACACAACCCGGAAAACCGGATATTTTTTTTGAAGAGAATTTCACCGGGCAAAAACCAACCAGATGGGTTACCCTGACATCCGGCTTATGGCAAGGCCAGTGGTCTTTTCAGGATGGGAAAGCTTACGGCGAACCACTCTCCGCCATGCTCATCAAAGATTTCCGGCAAAGCAACTATCTGGTTACGGTGCGTGGGGTGAGAATCCATCCGATTAAAAACAGTTACAACGGTTTCGGGATCTTCTTCCGCACAGATGACTGGACAAAAGGCGAAGGTTATCTGTTTGAGTATGAGAAAAAGGATGCAAAAGATCCGGGGTTGTTCTTTTTTAGCAAGTGGGTTCGCGGCTGCCAGTTGTTTCCGCCAATGGCCAGCGGCCCGCCGCCCGCAGGGTTCGATTGGGATCTCCCCCATGATGTTCAAGTACGGGTGGAAGGGGATACATTCACAGCATTCATCAACAGCATGGAAGTTCTCTCCGGAACCGACAGTCTTTATCCGGCTGGAAGCGCCGGCGTGATGATAAACAATGGCTCTGCAGCAACCATTGATCGTTTTGAGATCAAACAATTGGATTAACCGGAAGGAAGCACATGCCCCATCAAGACCTCGCTTCGCCTGAACCTTCCAAGGAGGATGTTCACGCGCATCATGTCACTCAGCCCAAACGCCGCGCCTGGTTTGTATTTGGTGTTCTGATTGCGCTTGCAGTCGGTCTTGCGGCATTGAATTTTTTTCAATCCCATACGGCCACCTTCATCTCAGGGGAAGGCACAGTCAGAGGCACCATTCTGGGCGAAGAGGGCAAGCCTGTTAATGCTGCCATTTCTGTTGAATTTTCAAAATTAAAGACTGCCACAGATCAAAATGGGTTTTTTGAAATTCGTGGAATCCCGATGGGGAGCCAGACAATTGTCATCACGTGGATGTTCGCCGGACATGAAGTGCCCGTAGAAATCCATCGCGGGGGCATCACCGACCTGGGGACAATTTACGTGCCCACGCATCCCCGCCCTGAACACAACAGTCCCCGGCTGGAATGGCGTTGAGCTTGTCGTTGATCGGTATAATATCAGTATGGAGGTGCAATATGGCTATTCGGAATACCCGAGAAGAAAAACAATTTCTGGCATTAATCGCCAGAATGGCTGCACCGGAGGAAGACCGGGTAACCTGGATGGAGAACATTCACGCCAATGGTCTGAGTGAGGAACTGGCGGAGGAGATACGCCAGAAATTGAGCAGCAGCCCAGAAGGTGAAAGTGAAGCCAGCCATGCCAAAAGAACAAGAAATCTGATTGATCTCACACGGATTATCCGGCAGTGGAGACTTTCTCGTCAATCCAAAAATTTTGACAAGCACTAAACTTCCATCAAACAAGCAGACGGCGAAATTGTTCACTGTCTGCTTGTGATTCATACCCAATCCTTTCGAATCTTTCAACACCAAGAGAATTTTAACCCTTATGCGGCCTGGCAACCCGGTCACGTCCTTCGTTCTTGGCGCGGTACAGGGCAAGGTCAGCATTCCGAAGAAGCTCTTCCATCGTCTTTCCATGTTGAGGAAATGAGGAAACGCCAATTGAAACTGTAATGCCTCCGAGCGTTTTCCCGCCATATAACACAGCGAGTCTGGAGATTCCGTCACGGAACTCATCCGCACGCCGTATGGCATCCGCGAAGTTGGTATCCGGCAGAATTACAACAAATTCTTCACCTCCATAGCGGCAGGCGACGTCCTCGCCACGCACATTTTTGAGCAGATAACTCCCCAGTGATTGCAATAAAACATCCCCTGCCGGATGCCCATAGCTATCGTTGAAAATCTTAAAGTGATCAATATCCATCATCATGATCCCCATCTCCGTTTTCCGGCGGGTTGCGCGGGAGAGCTCCCGCTGCATTGTTTCAAGCAAATACCGGCGGTTATATAACTCAGTCAAGGGGTCGCGCACTGATTGGTTTCGCAAAGTCTCGCGGAGCCGCAGGTTGACAATAGCCAAGGCAATACGCTCTGCTACCATCACCGCGAACTGGTAGGTATGATCATTGGCGCCAACGGTCAGATTGCTCAAATGAAAAAGTCCCACCGTTTCCCCCAAAGCCACCAGGGGAATGCAAAAATAATCGCCTGACACGGCACGGTCAACATGGCGGCATATCAGATCGGAAGAATTTTTATACACATGGACTCGTCCACGCCGCAGCGCCCAGCAGTTATCCTTCGTGAAAGCCGGCGACAATTCTGACTCTCCCCAGGATACAACCTTGCGCGCCAGACGAGCTGGCTCCTCATGCAGATAAAGCGCCCCTGAAAATGAAGAAAACAACTTTTGGCAGTACTTCCTGGCAACATCGTACACTTCCTCCAGCGTAAGGCAGGATTGCAGCATATCACCCATTGCAATAAGCAGTCCGGAATCTTTGTTGCGTCTCCCCAGGCGCTCCACTGTTTCTTGCAGGCTGATATTGGCCGCGCGAAGCTCCTCCCGGACTTCCCTCCTCTCTGTAACATCGCGCGAAGAGCTGATCCACTGTCCAGGCTGGCTGCCCTCTTCTGCGATGGGATGCATGTGCGTTTCAATCCAGAGCACACGCCCATTCGCACGTTGGATCTGCCAATCAAAAATCAAATCTCTTCCCGCCAACAATTCCTGCCGGATTTTATCCACAGACCAGTTTTCGCTGCGCGGAGCAATAAATTCAAATATATTCCAGTCAACCAATTCGTTTACCGCAATACCTGTTAATTTTTGAAACGAGGGGCTAAAGTAGTAGGTTGCTCCATCAAGATTGTGCAAACCAATGACATCCTGAATTGAATCGGCCAGCAATCTGTATTGCGATTCGCTCTTGCGCAGTGATTCCTCCGCGTACCGGCGTTGGAGCATATTCAGAAAAACCTCTCCGGCCATCTGCAAGAGTTGGATAGCTTCGTCCTGCCATATTCTCTCCGTTCCCTCCATATCCACCGCAAGGAAACCATCCAATTTGTTCGGGGAGGATAAGGAGGAAATCAGGATGGAATTAATCCCAAGAGAAGAAAAGAAACTCTTCGCTTCCTTCGCATCATCGGGTATTGATTGCAGCGCAGGGATAGACAGGTAATGCTGGTCCTCAAGTTCTTTTTGCACCCATTCAAATGTCAGAAATTCCGCCCCGCGCGGGTGAATTTCTCGCGGTTTTAGATGCGGTGCGCGCCAGTGGTAGTAGGCTTGCAAGTCCGTACCTGGCAGCCCCAAGAAGCTCAAAAAACAGTCATCTGCACCGGCAAAACGTCCCACTTCCCCTAAGGCTTCGATGATCTCAGCATCCACTTGGTGCAAAGGCAAATCAATAAACCGGGTGGAGATGGAAGAAATCATTGTCTCCATCGCCAGACGGCGCTGCAATTTTTCTTGTGCCTCGCGCTGCTCCGTGATATCCACAAATGCCAACTGCAAAGCCGGTTTGCCTTGAAATTCAACCTCAACGTTTACTGTCTCAATCCACCGTATGCCGCCATCTTTCCGGACAATTCTGCCCGTCAGGTGGTTCTTTCTCTCTTTTCTCCTGACAAGGTTATGGAAAGATTGGTAAACAGACTTTCGGTCCTGCACATGAATTAGTTTTAGGGCTTCAAAAGGAGAAAGAGTTAAAAGATCTTCAAAAGAATAACCGCTGATCATTGTAACCGCAGGGTTGGCAAAGACCACCCGGTTGTTTTGAAGAATCAATAAAGCCTGAAGAGAGTGCTCCGCCAGGATGCGGTAAGCACTTTCAGCTTCGATGCGGGGGGTAATATCTTCAATAACATTATCAAAGTAAGCAGGCTTTCCCTTATCATCGTAGGCGACGCGCGAGCTGATCGAACCCCACAGTATCGTGCCATCCAACCGGCGCAGTTTCATAAGAAGCGAACGAACTTCGCGCGATTCCAGCAGAAGATCAGAAAACTTCTGACGGTCTCTTTCGTTAAAATAAAAATCGGCAGCCGCGAACCTCGACAGCATTTCCTCGGATTCAATCCCAAACATCTTCAAAAACGTTGGATTCGCCATCATAAATTCCCCACGACCATACGGGGAATTCCGGCAAATGCCCAAAGGGAGGTTATCAAGTGAAGCGCGCAAGCGCCTTTCATTTATCCTTAGGGTCTCACGCGATGCCAGAATATCGGTAATCTCCTGCAAAATTGCAATCCCCATAAAAGGAGAAGGCACTTCTCCTTTTATGGGGAGTATCTGAACATCCAGGGTGAGACTGTTCCATGAGAGTTCAAAGTGAGAGGCTTTGCCTCTTAATGCTGCCTGATATGCCTTCACAAGTTTTTTTAAGTTCATTTCCGGCAAGGCTTCCGGAAGAGTCTTGTTCAACAAATCTTCAGCCGCCAGCCCAAGCCGGGCAACTGTTGCGCCACCCTCTACAATTAAATGCCGTCCTGCGCTGTCAAAAATCAACACGGCACTTTGCGGCAAAATCCGAGCCAGGTTACGGGGTTGCACTTCGCCTTTCATTTCCCTCCGCCAGAAAATTTTGATGATCTGCCAAAATCTCTATCTTCGCGAATACCGGACAAGCAGGGCATAGCCTGAGGCTTTACCTCCCTTATTTATAATAAATCATTTCAGGAATGACAAGAATAACCGAACTGGGCAGATAAAAAACCGGCCGGAAGCTGGCGGCTCCCGGCCGGTATGATCACCTCACTTCATGATGACCGGTTTGAACCATATTGCCCAATCTTGCGCAGAGGAACCATGCGCCATTACGGCCAGCACAAACTCAACCGAACTGCCCGCCAGACTGGAAACATCCACATCCAGATCCTTGGGTGCATCAGTGTACTTCATGTTCCATTGCCCAAGCGATTGAAGGGGACCGCCGTTGGCGCGATAGTTAAACTGGAAGGTTACATCACATGCACCACCGCCATTCAAACAACCGATTGTGGTCTTGAAGCGGTACCCGCTTTGCACGTCCAGGGGCGGGAACTTGCCGGTAGTTACACCGTCATCCACCCACTGCGGGTGGGTTTGCAACGCCCGGCCCGTATATAGCACGCCATTTTGCAGCGTTGGATTATCTTTACGGATGACAAATCCGGCGGCGTCCACTTCTGTCCCTGGGCATGGGAGCACCCCTGCGCCGCTCACCCATTGCGCCGCACAGTAATTATTAGCAAAATCATAAACCACCAGCGGCGCCGCAGAGGTGGCTGTCGGGGTAGCAGAGCCTGAAACCACATTGACTTCAACCCAAAAAGCCGTAGCCGCATTTCCGCCAATACCAAATACAGCACCTGAAGAATTGCGCAGCTTCCAATAGCCGCGGTATTTGCCTGCCGCAGCCGGCGCCTTCAGGTTAACAGAAACATCCACCACTCCTCCCGGAGCGACCGAAACATTTAACGGTGTGGATGCAGCGCCTCCCATCGCTTCACCGGAATCAAAAGTTAATTGATAAGAAGGCCCCCAGGTACAACTGCCGTTGTTTTGCAGCCGCCAGGTCTTGGTGAAATTCTGGTTGGGCGCAACAACTGCCCCGTCCGGAAAGGACACATCGGCAACAAATGCCGCCCGATCACAGGGAACGTACACTACAGTCGGAGGGATTGACGTTGCCGGCTGGAGCGTTGCTGTGGCAGGCGGAGTAAGCGTGGGCAGCGGCGTATTTGTACCGCTCGTCGGTGAAACCAGCGCAGTAAGTTGGACAGAAACTGTCTTGGCCGCAATGGTCATCACTGAATCGGTGGGGGTAGACCCGCCCGCCCTCGGTAAATTACACCCACTCAGCAAAATTGAGAAAATCAACACGAGAATAAGTGAAAATCGTATCTGCCGCATCTTTTCCTCCTTTTTTATAAGACGCCAACGGCTAATCAATAGTTCCAGCCAAATAGGTTGTTCCCGCGATAGCCATAGAACGCTTTTGCTGCACAAGTAGGTTCACTATTTTTATATTATTTTATCGTTAATCTCAAGTTTGTACAGATTATCAATTACCCAAAAAAAACCTGCATATAACCTGTGCGGATTCAAACTGATAGCATCCTCATCTTCAATTTCCACCGGTCAGGAGTACGCAGAACGAGCATGACAAATCAGTGAAGAACTGGCAAAAACTGCGGTTATTTATAAAGCGCACATCTCTTCCATGCGTGAGGGGACGGGCGGCTTTATGATACAATCAGCGCCATGTATGATCGGAAGGGAACACATCGCTCCCTCGCAAAATTGCCCCGGGGGGTCGTTGTGCTGGCAGGGGTCGCAACCGCGCTTATTGTGGGGGTGATTCTGTACCGGATTCCAGCAATTAACCACCGGCTGTCCTGGCGGGTGGATGTTGCCATGACCACGTTGCGCACGATCCTCCATCCCATCGGCACAATGCCCACTCCCGTTCTTGCCGCTCCGCACGTAGAAATTGTCACCCGCGCGCCCACTCCGGCAGAACAACCCGGCAGCCAGGTTCAAGCCGCCAGCCCGCCGGCAACGCCGCAGTTCGTGGATATGCCTTCCCCAACACCTACAGACACACCGCTGCCAGATAAAGCCAAACTCCCCGCGCCAGCTTATGAGCGTCAGGATTGGAATAGCTGCGGCCCGGCTGCACTGGCAATGATGCTTCACTTTTACGGCTGGAATGGCACTCAGGAGGATATCAACGTCCAAATTAAACCTCTCCGGGCAGACCGCAATGTCAACATTGATGAATTGGTATCCTTTGTCCGGGATCAAACGCCCGGCCTGCGGGCAGAATTTCGCGTGGGAGGGAGTATTATACAAATACGCGGGCTGCTGGCAGCCGGTTTTCCGGTCATCATTGAAGAGACTTTCTATCTGCCGGAGGAATACTGGTTTGATGACGATCGTTGGTCCGGCCACTACCAACTTGTGACCGGATATGATGATGCCTCCAAGACCTTCATCACACAGGATTCTTTTGTAGGGCCGAACCGGATCATGACCTATGCGGAATTGGATGAGAACTGGCAGGCTTTTAATCGGGCTTATCTGATTGTCTATCCCGTCGAAAAAGAGGAGGAGATCAAAACACTCCTCAAGGGCGACTGGAATGTGGAGATCAACCGTCAAAATGCCCTGGAAACCGCCCGGCAGGAAACAAAATTAGACCCCGCAAACCCGTTTGCCTGGTTTAATCTGGGCAGTAATTTGGTCTACTTTGAGCGCTACGCACAAGCAGCCAGCGCCTATGACACCGCGCGCACACTCAACCTGCCCCAACGCATGATGCGCTACCAGTTTGGCCCTTTTCTGGCGTATTTTCACAGCAGCAGAACCGAAGACCTGCTTGGGCTTGCCGATTACGCCCTCAAGGTTACCCCCAACTCGGAAGAAGCCCTGCTTTGGAAAGGATGGGGGCTATTCAGGCAGGGAGAAACAAACGAAGCCTTTGCGTTGTTTCAAAAAGCGCTTGAGGCGCACCCCGGGTATTCTGATGCGCTCTACGCACTAAACTATCTCCAGGGAGGCGGCAAATAAAACAGCGTATCCTGCTCACGCTCTTGACACTCGCCCTGGCGGTCTGTATCGGGTTGAGTATTCTGGCTATTTTAACTGCAACGGGGCTGCTTGCCGCATTGTAAACCGCGGCGGCAACTGCCCTCCTCTCTTTTTCTCTGTCTTAATGAGGATACCAATATGCCAATTGACTGTAACCGCATCCGCGCCTTGTGCTTTGACATTGACGGAACGCTGAGCGATACGGACGATTTATGGGTTGGCAAACTGGAAAGATTAGTCCAACCCCTCCATCCCATTCTACCGGGGCGTGACCCTCATTTGTTCTCCCGCCGTCTCGTCATGGGCCTTGAATCACCTGGAAACCTGCTCTATCATCTTCTCGACCGCTTTAAGCTTGACGATGAAATTGCGTGGATTTTTAATCAGTTGGCAAGAAGAAGTCGCGAGCGCTCCCGCCCTGTGTTTTCGATCAGCCCTGGAGTAAAGCAAACGCTGCAAGCCCTCCAGCCCCTCTACCCCATGTCTGTGGTCAGCGCCCGGGGCGAAAGAAGCACACTCGCTTTTTTGGAGCAATTCTCACTGCACCCATTCTTCAAGACCGTTATCACCGCTCAAACCTGCCCTTATACCAAGCCTTTTCCCGATCCAATATATAAAGCAGCACAGGAGATGGGCGTCAAATCAGCGGAGTGTTTGATGATCGGCGATACAACCGTAGATATGCTTGCAGGGCGCGCGGCAGGCGCGCAGACAGCCGGATTATTATGCGGGTTCGGGGACGAAACCGAGTTGCGCCGGGCAGGCGCCGACGAAATCCTTTCCGCTCCACTGGATCTGATCAAACTCCTTGCTCCGTAATGCCCCCCCGATTGAGAAAATCTTAAGAGAGCCCGGTTTTCCCTCATTTCACAGAAGGCAAAAAGCAGTAGAATGAAAAGAAAAACTGTAAAGGTCTTTCCACTGATGGATTCTCAAGCAAACCCGGAAGAACACCAATACAACGAAATCGCCAGCCCCGGTGGAGAACAGACTCAAATCCTGGCTAAAATTCTCGAAAAAGGGGATTGGGTGATGCGCCTCCGGGCCGCCGGTGCACTGATAGATATGCAGGATCAACGCGGCTGGTTGTTCCTCGAGCATGCCCTGCGCCACCCCAAAAAGGATATCCGCGGCGCGGCGATTGAATTGCTCGCGGAACGCGGCGGAGAAGGGGCGGTTAACCTTTTAAAGCACTCCCTCAAAGACGAGAGCAAAGAAATTCGCCTCTTGGCCGCCGAAACAATTTCCGGCCTTTTGAAAGATGCTGAAAGGGATGACCCCGGCCTGCAAGAAGAAGTACAAACCATCTTGCAGGATACCCCACCCGCCCGCACTCCCAATTCGCCGGAAGTGGAGAAGAAATTAATCCGGATGGACTTCGCTTTCGGCCTGCTCGGCGGCACTGCCACCCTTCTGGCGCTGGGCGTGCTCTTCCTGGGCATTGCCGCATTTCGTCTTCCGTTTATCCTGTTAGCTATTGTTGCCACCGCAGCCTTCATTGGCAACCGGGGGATGGAGCGGCGCGATCGCAAGGGGTATCTTCTGGCTGTCGCGGGCAGTCTATTTCTTCTGCCGGGTGTTCCCCTTTTTACCATTCCCGGACTCGTTTTCTTATTTCATCTGCTCAGACCGGAGTTCACACAGGCGTTTGAGCTTACAGCGACGGATGAAAAAAACCAGTAAGCTTGTGCACGAGAAGCAAACCAGCCGGTTCTCCTGGGGATGGGCAGCCTTATGTTTACTTCTGCTCTGTGCTGCCTGCCAGACTTTTGGAAACCAGGGGGAGGCCCTCGTCCGGCAAACGCTGCAACCCCCTGCCGCGAGTGTAACACCCTTTTCCCCGCCGCTCTCCTTTTCAAACAGCAACACCAAAACGCCAACTTTGCCCCCTGCTGCCGCGCCTTCAAGCCCAACCCCCTTTAAATCACCCACCCCTCAGCCGCAAGTCTGTACAGGCGACCTTGCAGATTGTCCGCAGTTGATCTACTTCCGTGAGATGCTGGAAAATCCCGACTATCATACCCTGTTGGCGCTCCACCCTCCACCTGAACTCGCCGATTTGCACTATGAACTGGCAGACCGCAAAGCAGATCTGGAAGAAATTGACCAACAGATCGCGTCTGCCCGCAGCAGCGGAAATGCACAAGCTGCCTTGGGCTTCGTGCAAGCACGTTCCATGGCGGAAAGCGCCTATTACGCGGTGCGCGAGCGCGCCCTGGATGCCTGGGAAGCTTTTCTCTCCCCCTACAACATCACACTGCCCCGCACATTTAAAGAGCTTCACCCCCTGACAGGAATCGCATTCACCAACCCGCGGGAAGGCTGGATTGTTGGCCGGAAGGGCATCATCCTTTACTACGATGGCGGCAGTTGGCAGCGCTCCTCCAGCCCAACCCAGACCGACCTGGCCGGGCTGGCATTAGATTCGGGTGGTCAGGGGTGGGCGTGGGGTGTTTTTGGCGACCAGGGCGCCTCCATCCTGCTGCGCCTGCAGGGGAAACACTGGCAAGAGGTTGAAAATCCAGCCAGTTTGCCGGTGATACGTTCCATCTCCATCCTCTCCCCTTCACTGGCCTGGATGCTGGCAAGCGATGTAAACGGGATGGAAGCAGAAATTTTACATTACAACGGCAGGGTTTGGTTTCAAGAAAAGAAGCTCACCTTCAAAGATGCAATCAGTATTCACATGCGCAGCCTCCAGGCTGGCTGGGTGGATGGATATGCACACAACCAGGTATTGCTAAGCATCAATGGGATCTGGCAAACTCATACGCTGATTTCTGCGCAGGATTGCAGCATCAATCAGGTACAGTTACTCGCCGCCGATGCTGGCTGGGCTGCCGGGAAGAATGGCTGCATTTTCAAGTTCGATGGAAACCACTGGGCAATTGAAAAGACGCCGGTAATGAACGACATGCGCCAGTTGTGGATGATAAACGCCAAGGACGGCTGGGCGATGGGGCAAAACGGAAGCATCCTGCATTACGATGGAAGAGCATGGGTGGAAACAGACAGCCCTGCCACCGAAACCATTGAAGTTCTGGCGGGATATCGCGCCGGTCTTGGGCTGGCAATGACCACTTCCGGCCGCATACTCCGGTATGATGGCGCGAAATGGGCGCTCGAAGATTTTCCGGTTCAACTTGGTTTTTCTTCTTCGCCGGTGTTTCTGGAGGACGGAGAAATTTGGGCAATCACACCGCTTCATGGGATTGCTCATTTCGCCAACGGAGGGTGGGAAGTGGCATATCAATGGCCCGAAGAACTTCCCTGACCCTGGTGCGCAAGGCGAATAAACATCCGGCTTTAATAATAGGGCGAGGTACAAATCATGAAAAGTTATCGAAAAGAATTGTGGTTCAATGTCCCGGGAAGGCGGGGATTTGTGAACATTACCTCTCAAGTGCAGGCGTGCATTCAAGAAAGCGGGATAAAAGAAGGGCTGGTATTGGTTAACGCCATGCACATCACCGCATCTGTTTTCATTAACGATAACGAGCATGGTTTGCATCAGGACTATGACGAATGGCTGGAAAAATTGGCCCCTCATGAACCCGTCAGCCAGTACCGCCACAACCGTACCGGCGAAGACAACGCCGACGCGCACCTAAAGCGGCAGGTGATGGGGCGCGAGATCACCGCCGCAGTCACAGCAGGACGGTTGGATTTTGGCCCCTGGGAGCAAATTTTTTATGGGGAATTTGACGGCAACCGCCGCAAGCGCGTCCTGGTAAAAATCATTGGCGAATGAATTGGAACTGCACTTCCACCTGAAAAGCAGTGTGTTTTAAATAAATCACAAGCTCAAGTAATTTAATGGCCTGGCAGGGGCAATTTGCAGAGGGTTATTGGGTTTGCAACCCGCTTTGTCAGAGAGCCTTATAACCTTATCCATCCAAAAGAGCCCGGCTGGCCTGGCGGTGTCTCCGTAAGAGGTCTCCGAGATCTAACCCTACGATTTCACCTTCCCAGACCCGCATCACACCATTAACAATACTCCAAGCCACCTTTTGAGGCGCACAAAATACCAGAGCCGCAAGCGGGTCATGAAGCGCGCCGGCAAAATCCAAAATTTCCAAGTCAAAGCTGACAAGGTCCGCCGCCATACCAGGAGCCAGCCTGCCCAGATCATCCCGGCCAAGCACCCGTGCACCTCCTACCGTTCCCATCCAAAAAACGGTCTCAGCAGATATTGTATCCGGGCCATTGGCCACTCTTTGCAATAACAGAGCCTGCCTCAGTTCTGCCAGCATGTGAGAGCTGTCATTACTTGCACTCCCGTCCACACCGAGGCTTAAAGGCACTCCCTCATGCAGCATGCTGACGATAGGGGCAATACCAGAGCCAAGGCGCATGTTCGACGAGGGGCAATGCGCTATTCCTGTGCCAGTTTTAGCGAGCATACGGATCTCTGAAAGATTGAGGTGGACGCCATGCGCATACCATACATTCTCACCCAACCATCCAACAGCTTCGGCATGCTCAACCAGCCGGTGACCAAAACGATCCAAACACGCCTGGGCTTGTCCTGCTGTTTCACCCATATGGGAATGGAGACGCACTTTGAAAGTGTCAGCCAGTTCGATTAGTTTCCGTTGGAGATCTGGGGGATCGAACATCAGTGAACCAGTGAGCGCCACACGGTTCATAGCTAAACGATTTGAATCATGAAATTGTTCAATAGTCTCACTACCCAGGCGCAGAACTTCGGCGTGCTCGATAGAACCAAACAGCGAAGCTGGCGGCGGCGATTGCCCGATACAAAGATGCAGGCGCATGCCAATCTCCTCCACTGCGGCAATCTCATCAGCCACGCGGCAGGCCGGAGGAAGATAATATAGATGGTCTGCCGTGGTCGTACAGCCAGAGAGAAGTAATTCGGCCAGGCCGGCCTTTGAGGCAAGATATAGTCCATCCGGGGTAAGCCGGTCCCAGAGAGGTGCGAGTGCCTCAATCCATTGGGAGACACCGGCATTCTGCGCTGGCGGATAGGCGCGTGTTAAACTCTGAAACAGGTGGTGGTGGGTGTTAATCAAACCCGGCAGTACAATCTGTCCCCGGGCTTCAATCACCCGGTCTGCCGTTGCCGGCAACTCGTCAGTCGGGGCAACCTGCTGGATCACGTTGTCGCGTATAAACACACCTCCATCGAAGATCTGAGGGTGGGAGTCGTCCATCGTAACCACACGTTCCGCGTGGCGAACAAGCAGCGTGGTCATTTGTTCACTTTTACACCGGCAGCTTGCGCTGCCGCCAGGAGGAGAGAAATTCCGGCTGGGTATAGGCTGCGCTATTCGACCCGTGACATTCGGCGCGGATGTACTGTTCATTCCCGCGCACCGAATATACCGCACTGTTCCCTTGCACTCGTTCCAAGATTTCCCCCCCCCGGCCAATGAAGAGAATTTCCTCAGCCATGGGGGCAACGACCTTGATCTGCTCCGCCCGGATTTCAAGAGACTCAAGCGCAATACCCGTGGAGGCGTAAAAATCGCCCTGTTCAAGTGCTCTCCGCAAGTCAGGCAGACTCAAGTTCGGAGCGGAGGCAACGACCCATCCGCAACCAACCAGGCCACTTTCCAAGTTGTGCATATCGTCGGAAGCCAGGCCCCATACCCGCCTTTCCTGGCTCAGCAGTTGGTCCCACTTATCGAGCGCGTACCCTGAACCCTTCAGGACACTCACATGGGAGTTGTAGATTTCAATTCCCAGATAGCCATTGGAGGACTCCAGCAATTGCAGGGGCCAGTGGTCGAACTGCCAGTTAGGATGGGCGGCAATGCAAAACCCGCCTTGTTGAAGAATCTGATCAATCTTCTCCTGTATGGGAAGCCGTTTGTCAGGCCCCCGGGTGACATCCAGCCCCACAAGGTGATTGCCGCTCACCTCAACGCCGCGGATGACGAGCAAGCCGTCTGGCAATTGCCAATCCTTTTCATCGGCGACATGATCATGATCAGTGAGAGCCAGGAAATCATAGCCTCTCTTGCGATACCAATCGCAAGCCTCTTGTGGAGTAGCTTTGCCATCATTACTCCTCGTAGTGTGTGTATGAAGATTCCCTTTAAACCATGGCATTCTTAAGCTCCTTCTAGCCCTTAATAGCTCCGGCCGATAAACCACTAATAAGATATTTTTGCAGATAAGCAAAAGCGAGAACAATAGGCAAGACCATTACAATCGCCCCTGCAGCGACCTGATTCCATGGAATTTGATATTCGCCGATGAAGCTGGTGAGACCGACGGACAACATCCACTTCGATTTGGTGTTCATCAGCGTGACCGCCAGGGCAAACTCATTCCAACTGGTGACCACTGCCAGCACGGTCGTAGCAGCCAGACCTGGCAGCGATAACGGCAGAATAATGCGGAACAGGGCGCCGACACGGGAGCAACCATCCAGCATGGCTGCCTCTTCCAGTTCGGTGGAGACACTGTCAAAAAAACCTTTGAGCATCCAGATACACAAAGGAAGCGTAAAGGTCGTATGGCCAATGATCAGCCCGGTATAAGTGTCCAGCAGCACCATATCCCGAAAGAGGACGTACAGGGGAATGACGAACAATGGCGGAGGCACCATCTGTGTGATAAGGATAGCCGTGATCGCCGTCAAACGTCCCTTAAAACGGTAGCGGGAAAGGCTGTAAGCTCCAAACACCGAAATCAACAACGCCGAGAACGTAGAAATCACGGCGACAAATATCGTATTGCCAAACCAGCGCGCCAAGGGGTATGCCCGCATAATCTCAACAAAGCTCTCCAAGCTGAGCCGGGGAGGAAACAACAGCGGCGGATAACGGAAAATACTGCCGCTGTGCAGCATTGCGGTTAACACCATCCAGTACAACGGGAAGAAGGTGATGACACAGGTTAATATGACCAAAATATAGACCAGGAACGACTTTACCGACTTGCGAAAGCGGATGCTGGATCCCAGCGTCCATTTTATCTCCGATGTCATCTTAAACCTCCTTTCCGGTCCTGTACTGTATGATAATGTAAATCAGACTGAAGGCAAGCAGCACCCCCAGGATGACAGTTCCGATCGCCGATGCATAGCCCATATTATAAAAGGAGAACGCCTGGCGATAGGTCTGGATTACCAGCGTCTCGGTTGACCGGATGGGTCCCCCGCCGGTCATTGTATAGATGATCGTAAATCGCCGGAAGTTCCAGATCACAAGAAGCAGGATAGCGGCCGTGTTCACCTGGCTCAAACCTGGCCAGGTGACGTAACGGAACCGGTCCAGCACTCCGGCGCCATCAATGGTGGCAGCCTCCTGAAGGTCAGCCGCAATCCCTTGCAGGGCGGCAAGGTGCATCATCGTCACGAAGGGATATTGCGTCCACACCGTGACAATAAGCACGGCGACCATTGCCCATACAGGACTCACCAGCCAGTTTATTCCCTCCGTGATCAAACCGAATTTGAGAAGAATGTAATTGACAATTCCAAAATCGGTGTTCAACATCCACTTCCAGATAAGAATAGCCGCGACGTAGGGCACCGCCCAGGGAATGATAACAATTGAGCGAGCCAGAATCCGGCCCCTGAATTGCTCATTCAATAAGAGCGCCGTCGCGAGCCCAATGATAAATGAAACGACCACAGCGACTGTGGTATAGACCAAAGTTATCTGTGCTGCGTTCCAGAAAGCGGCATCGCTGAAAAGCTTTAAGTAGTTCTGCAATCCGATAAAAGGACGCCCCGCCTGGGGTCTCAAAAAGTCCACTCTGTGCAGGCTGAGCCACACGGAGTAACCAATCGGGTACAGGATAAATAACGCCATCGCCGCCATTGCGGGTGCCATCATAATATAAGGAAGGGTATGGCTTTGCAGTGATTTTTGTCCCATTAAGGCCCTCCTAACCAATCCTGAGAGAAGAGAGAGGCAGCCCCCCTGACTGCCTCTGGTAAGCGATGACTACGCTCGTACACTACTTGTTTTTCTCCGCCACAAACTCCTCTAGCGCAGTCTGAATATCCTGTGCTACCTGTTCCGGCGGCAAATTATTGTAGAACATTTGCTCAACTTTCTCGCCAACGATCCTCTGCCACTCGGATTGATAAATTTCAAAGCCTGGAGGGGAGATACTGATGGTATAAGGTGCTGCATCCGAGAAAATCTTGAACCAGGGATACTGCTTGGCAAAATCAGCACTCATGGCGCCTTCCATGCCAGGCTGGGAGAAGGTGAGCTCAGGGAATTTGGCCTGCCATTCGGGCTGGGCGATGAACTTGATGTACTCCCAGGCGGCGTCTTTGTTCTTGGCTGCCGCAGGGATGACGATCACATTCTGCGGTCCCCCGGTGGAGGTGTGGTTGGGGCACGGCGTGCCGCCAAAGTCAATATTCTTGACCTTCTCCGCGTCCAGCTTCTCCAGGAAGGGATACACAAACGGGCCGCCAACCAGCATACCCAGGTTACCGTCAATTATCCGTTGCTGCTGCTCGCTGAAGGTAATTCCCAGAGGCGTTACCTTGGCGTCGAACATGCGCTTCATGAACTCCAAACCTTTGATTGTGTTCGGATCTGTGGCGGTAATCTTGCCATCCTTGGCGAAGTTGCCGCCATAGCAGTTCACCCAGAGCATGATGCCTTCGTAGAACCCATAGTCATTCACGGTCGTGGGGAATGCTAAACCGTACTTCTGCTCCCCGGTGGCCGCATCTTTACGGGTGAGGGCTACTGTGGCCTCATAGAATTCTTCCGGCGTTTCGGGGAATTTGTCAATGCCCGCTTCTTTGAAGGCGGCCTTGTTGTACACCATCTGGTAATTGCGGGTCATCATCAACAGACCATAGGTTTTGCCGTCAATCTTGAGTACTGTGGTCTGAGCCGGATCCCAGCGCTGGATGATGTCGGTTTGCGCCAGGCGGTCATCAAGAGGCTCCAACGCACCCATTGCCACATACTGGGGGTAGAGTGAGCCGCGCAGCATAATCAGGTCTGCGGGTGAGCCGGACTGCACCTCGGTGAGCATCTTGTCAAAATATTGATCAACCGGAAGGCTGTACTCTTCTACAGTAATGTTGGGGTTCAGTTCGTGAAGCCCTTCAGCAGCCTCGCGGTAAAAGTCACCAAAACCCGGTTCTCCCCATTGCCAACTGGCAAAACGCAGGGTCACTTTTTCTTCCGGCTTGGTTGCTTCCACGGTAGGCTGTTCAACAGCCGCAGTCGGTACATCTGCGGGCGGCACAGCGGTAGCCGGCGCCGCAGTAGGTGTCGCAGCGGGAGTGCAGGCAGTGACAAGGAACACCAAGACAAACAATAAACTCCAAAAAGATTTACGCAGGTGTGACATCTTTATACTCTCCTATCCACTAATATTCTAGCGAGCTATCCTGGTTTACCGTTTGGGTCAAATAACCCTTCAGCTACTTGCCTCTATAAAAAAGTTCCCGTTTTACCTCCTTTTAGAAAGTAACACCTCTGGATTCGCACAATTCAGCGGTGATTCGCCCGCCACAGCACGCCGCAACTCTTCCTCAAGGTCTTCCATTTCCAAGGCTCGTACCTCGGATGTGTTCCATGCAATATGGGGGGTGATGAGGGCATTTTGCAAGTGGAGCAGAGGGTGGTCCGGCAGCGGCGGTTCCTTTTCCAGCACATCAAGAGCAGCCCCGGCAATCCAGCCTTCTTTCAAGGCTCGCACCAATGCTGCTTCATCAATGAGCGCCCCCCTGGCAGTATTGATCAAATATGCTGTCGGTTTCATCGAGCGCAATTCACGCTCTCCGATCAATCGGTGCTTCGCAGGGCCAAGACGCGTATGAAGGGAAACAACGTCGGCCTTCTCGAGAAGTTCCAGCAAACCCAACATGGGGTGGGGTATTTCTTTCGGGTCTGCGCGGGGGCTGTGAACGAGTATCTGCATCCCAAGGGCGGAAGATTTCTCCGCCACCAGCTTTCCAATCCGGCTCCAGCCAACAATTCCAAGAATACGTCCATGTAGTTCACCGCCCCGCAGGTGCTCAACGGGTCCCTTCCCTGCAGGCCAGGAACCTGCCCGGCCTATTGCCAAAGCCTGGCTAAGGTGGCGCTGAAGCGTCAGAAGCAGTGCAAGTGTATGCTCGGCAACCGCGTTCTGTGACCTGGTACGGGGAAGTGTTATGACAACACCACAGCGCGTCGCGGCAGCCATATCCACACGGTTGATCAGCCCTATATCAAAGTAGATCACGCGTCGCAACCGGCCACCAGATTCAAAGAAATGCGGTCCCAAGGGGACACTCCCATCGGCCAGAAGTACGTCGTAGCCTTCTTTCATTGCCTCGATCAGCGCTGGTTCATCAGAGCAGACACGCGTAACCACGTGGGCTTTCTCCTGCGCCAGACTACTTAACAGGTCAGAAGATGAAAAGTGTTTCAAGACCGTGGTCATGTGTATTGTGCACCCTTCCCTGACAGCGACTTCATCAGACCGCTAACCCGGAGCGGGAGGGAATGATGGAGTACTTAATACCGTCTTGGCCGAGAATGCGTTTCAATGCCGATTCAACATCGGCGAGAGGGACACGCCCGCTGATGAGAGCTTTGGCATCCACATCATTACGCTCAATCATCCGCATTGCTTGAAGCACGTGTCGAGGGTTGTAAGAGAAGACGCCTTTAATGGTGAGGGAAGAATAATGCAGCAATCCAGTATCAACCGTAATGGACGTCCCTGAAGCGCAACCTCCAAACAGGTTAATCATCCCACCTTTACGAGCCATCTTAATGGTCTTCTCCCAGATATCCGGCAGCCCCGTGACCTCAATGGCAACATCAGCGCCGCGTCCGTTCTCCGTTCGTTTGCGCACTTCGGCCACCTGGTCCATATCTGTGGTTACCTCAACCACTTCGTCCGCGCCCATACGGCTTGCCACCTCCAGCCGCGCCTTGCTTAAGTCGGTGGCGATTACGCGGGCACCCTGAAGTTTGGCCAGCCGGATAAAAAGTAATCCCATGGGGCCCGCACCGTTGATAACAACCGTATCTCCAGGCTTGATGTAGGATTCCTCGATTCCATGGATTACACAAGCAAGGGGTTCAATCACAGCCGCCTCTTCATAAGAGAGGTTCTCCGGGATGGGCAGCAGGTTCTGGCGTGCCACTTGTTCGGGAATAAGCACGTAATCAGCGTAAGCGCCCGAGATGAACACCATATTCTCACACACGTACTCCATGCCAATTTTGCAGTAATAACATTGGTGGCAGGGAGCCAGGTTGGTTGTCACCACCCGCATACCCTCTTCAAAATGGCGGTTCGGAAAGGATTTGTTGACATCTTTCCCCACCCGGGCAACAATACCGGCAGTCTCATGTCCAAGCATATAGGGAGGAGTTTGGAGAGGGTAACCCCGGCGGTATTTCTTGACATCGGTCCCACAGGTAAGCGTCGCCTCGACCTGGATGAGAACATCACGCGGCCCAACTTCCGGAAGAGGCATCTCTTCAATCTGAAGTTTATAAGGGCCATAAAACATAGCAGCCTGCATAGTCTTTGGTAAATTAGCCATTTTGTCTCCTTTATCGTATTAATAAAGTTCTTAATCTTTATAGCCAACTTTGGCGCGCAACGCCCGTGTCTCCTCAGCCGAGAGTACAAAGGGCTTCCCAAGTTGAAGCGCAAGAGAATAGATATAAGCTGCATCCTCCAGCGCAACAGCCCTGTGAAGAGCGCGGTCAAGTGATTCGCCGATAGTTACTGTGCCATGGTTTTGCAAGATTACACCTTTACGATCGCCAATCGCCTCCAAAGCTCCCAATCCCAATTTTTCAGTTCCAGGGGTGGTATAAGGTGCAACGGGAACGCTGCCTCCGAGGGCAAAAATAATCTCCGGCATGGCGGTTGGAATCTCCGGATACACCATCGAGAGGGCAGTGGCATAAGGCGCATGGGTATGAACTACCGCCAACACATCCGGCCGGGCGCGGTAAAAGGCCAAGTGCAAGGGTTTTTCCACCGAAGGGCGGCGATTACCCTCGATCACTTCTCCATCAATACTCAGCACAACCACATCCTCGGGATGAACTTTCTCGTAATCCATGCCGGAAGGGGTAAGCGCTACATGACCGCTCCCCGGGTCGCGAGCGCTGATATTCCCGGACGTCCCGCGCACCAAACCCCAGCGAAACATGTTCCGTGCCGTTTCGGCAACTTCCAGACGTAGCTCAGGTAACAACATTACTGCCTCCTCATTTGATTAGATAATTACCTCTCGGTCAACAGGCAAGTGGTACGTCTTTCCTGGCCATGTGACCGAAAATCTTATAACTGGTTTGTGACTACAAATAAGACCTAGAATCCATACCGCACTCCGCTGGATTCTCGCACTTTAAGTCTGACAGGCAAGCTTATCTTTTGGGGTTCCGCAGAAGGCTGCTCAATTCGAGAAAGCAGCAAGTCCACAGCCTGAGCCCCAAGTTCAAACTTATCCACAAAAACCGTCGTTAAAGATGGGGAGACGAATTCACCAATGGGCAGATCACCAAACCCGACAAGAGACACATCGGCAGGGACCTTATACCCCATAGATTGAAGACCACGAAGAACGCCAATCGCGAGCATATCATTACTGGCAAAAATTGCCGTGGGAGGAGAATCAAGCGTCATGAGAAAGTCTGCCGCTTTTACCCCTTCAGACGGGTCAAAGCCGCCTTTGACAATAAATTCATCAGGCAGCTCAAATCCATGATCTGTTAAAGTAGATTTAAACCCTTCCAGCCGTGCAGCTCCAGCAAATGAATTGGGAAAACCGGAAACAATGGCCATATGCCGATGTCCGTTCTCCAGCAAGTATTCTGCAACCATCTGGGCGCCGGCCCGGTTCTCTACACAGATACAATCGTCTTCAGTAATGCTCGAGGCATGATCCACGTACACCCTGGGGATGTCGTGGATAAACTGTGGAAGGGCCTCCCCGGATACTACCGTGTTCGCGAGGATTAGACCGTCCACATGCCGCGCACGCAGCAAACGATAAAACCCGGTCTCCTCCTGTTCTTGAGAGTCCACACTATAAATCGCGAGGTCATAATTACGGGCGCGGCAACTGTCTTCGCAGCCGCGGGCGACATAAGAAAAAAATGGATTGATGATGTCAGGGATAATAAGCCCGAGTACATAAGATCGCTTTGAGGCCAACCCCTGGGCAAGCGAGTTCGGGATGTACTCAA
Organism: Anaerolineaceae bacterium; assembly: GCA_020845515.1. Taxonomy (GTDB): domain Bacteria; phylum Chloroflexota; class Anaerolineae; order Anaerolineales; family Anaerolineaceae; genus Ch132. The sequence continues at coordinate 21,109 of JADLFQ010000081.1, forward strand.
GTTTTTCGATTGCATCCATAACTCTGGCTCGTGTGTCCGGGTGAACAACCATCTGATTACTCAAAGTTCGAGAAACAGTTGCTATTGAAACACCCGCATATTTTGCAACATCGTACAAGGTGGACATATTCAACCCTAATGTAAGCGCTTACATCATCGCGCTTAATTGGCGCAGAGTCAAGTATGAGTTTTTATCAGGCCCTCCCATTGACAAAGACCAATCCGCAGGTATAATAGTGTATGTTATACACAATTTGTCAGTGCCTTTTTTACACACCGCAAATTTTTAAATGTACGGGAGAAACAAATGAACCCTTCCCTTTCCAACCCCAATACCCAAGCTTTTTTGGAATATTTGCAGAAATGGTCTGCTGCCTTGCCGGCAGTTCGTCTCACGGACATATCCAGGAATCCTGACGAAATCGCATTATTCACCGTAGATTTAACTGTCGGTTTTTGCAGCCAGGGCGCGCTGTCAAGCCCCCGCGTAAATGCAATTGTTGAGCCTATCGCAGATCTGATGAAATTGGCGCATGCACATGGCGTCGAGCACTATTTACTGCCGCAAGACACGCATGAAGAAAACGCCGTGGAATTTAGCGCCTTCCCGCCGCACTGTGTGCGCGGCAGTGAAGAATCTGAAACGGCGCCTGAGATCAAGGCGCTGCCCTTTTATAACAAGATGCTCGTCTTCCCCAAAAATTCAATTGACAGCCGGTACAACCCCGCGCTGCAGGACTGGCTGACCAACCACCCCGAGGTGGACACCTTTTTAATAACCGGAGACTGCACCGACCTGTGCGTTTACCAGCTCGCCATGTTTCTCCGCATTGAGGCAAACGCCAACCAGCGCAAACGCCGTGTTATCGTCCCGATGAACTGTGTGGATACTTATGACCGCACTGTGGAAACAGCCCGTAAAGAAGGCGGCTTTCCGCACGATGCCACCCTGCTGCACGTACTCTTTCTCTACCATATGGCGCTCAACGATATTGAAATTGTTCGTAAAATTGAAAGCTGATCCACCTGCGAAAGACCCAATGGGCGCCTCCCCATCGCACCGGGCGACGAAAAACGATTACACTCCTCTCCGTATTGCCGGGGGGTAGTGCGCCCTCCCTCAAAACAAGTCCGGTAAAGAGCCGCCCGCCGGCATACGGTTCGAACGCCCTTCATCTTAATGCATTCTCATTTATCAGCTTTCGTGTACCGCCTGTCAGTTCCTCCGGAAAGCTGCTGCTGATGGTATACTAGCGCCATTCTACTTTTGGATTGGCGCGTGAGCAACCTCAATTCAACAAAATTTCAAGACCCTGCCCACTCGCGGTATCGTCAAGAACGCCAGCAACACTGGAACAGCGTGGCTGAAAAAACCGCGTGGTACCGGAAATGGAATGGCCCTTACCAGAAGCGCCTGACGCGGATTTACCAATCGCTTATCCTTCCCGGTATGCGTGTGCTGGAAATCGGCAGCAGCGAGGGCGATTTGCTCGCCGCTTTGCAACCCGTTCGAGGCGTCGGGGTTGATTTTTCCCCGAAAATGGTCGCCCAGGCGCAGGCGCGTTACCCCCACCTGCACTTCATCCAGGCCGACCCACACGAGTTTCAACTGGAAGAATCCTTTGATGCCATCCTGTTTTCAGACAGCTTGAATGAGTTCTGGGATGTGCAAAAGATTCTGGAAAACCTGGCGGCGTCCTGCTTGCCGGAAACCCGCATCATTTTCAACTGCCATAACCGCCTGTGGGAGCTGCCTCTCAACCTGGTGCGCGGACTCGGACTGGCAACCCCCGTCCTGCACCAGAACTGGTTGACCCCGGATGATACGAACAACCTGCTCTATCTCACCGGTTTTGAGGTTATCCGCAACTGGTCGGAAATCCTTTTTCCCGTAAATATCCCGCTGGTTTCCTCCTTCCTCAACCGTTTTCTGGTACGTTTTTGGCCATTCACCCATCTTGCTCTGGCGAACTTCACCATCGCGAGGCCCCGCCCCCAGCCGTCCAATTCAGCAATCCCGCCTACGGTATCCGTCGTCGTTGCAGCGCGCAACGAGGCAGGCAATATCCGCTCAATTCTGGAACGTGTTCCGGAGATGGGCGGCGGCACAGAACTGGTGTTTGTTGAGGGACATTCGAGCGATCACACCTACGAAACCATTGAGACCCTGATGCCCGAATTTGCTGAGCGGCGCACGCTCCTATTGCGCCAGCCCGGCAAGGGCAAAGGTGATGCCGTGCGCGCGGGGTTTTCTGCCGCCTCCGGCGACATTCTCATGATCCTGGATGCCGACTTGACCGTGCCGCCCGAAGACTTGCCCAGGTTTTTTGCCGCGCTGGCATCCGGCAAGGGAGACTTTATCAACGGCGTCCGGCTGGTATATCCGATGGAAAAGGAAGCCATGCGTTTCTTTAATTTATTGGGGAATAAATTTTTCAGTCTTGCGTTCTCCTGGCTGCTAGGACAGCCGATTAAAGATACGCTTTGCGGCACTAAAGTCCTTTGGAAACGGCAATACGAACAAATTGCCGGAAACCGCGCCTATTTTGGGGACTTTGACCCTTTCGGCGATTTCGATCTGCTCTTTGGGGCCGCCAAGCTGAATTTCAAAATTGTGGATCTGCCCATCCGTTATCGCGAGCGGGTTTACGGAACAACCAACATCCAACGTTGGCAACACGGCTGGCTATTATTGAGAATGGTGGCATTTGCTGCCAAACGCATTAAATTCATATAAAATGGGGATATGTTTCAACCTCCTCTGGCGGCATCTTTTTCCCTGACTGTTACTGAACTTACCCGCTATCTGCGCCAGCTTTTTGAGAGCGATGAAATTCTACAAGATGTATGGGTGTACGGCGAGATATCCAACCTGAACCGCCACACCTCAGGCCATGTTTACTTCACAATTAAAGACAGCGGAGCATCTCTGCGCTGTGTCATCTGGAAGAGCCAGGCAGCCCGCATCCAGCTTGCAATACAAAACGGCATGGCCATCGAAGCGCATGGATCAGTCGGCATTTACGAGCCGCGTGGCGAGTATCAATTGTATGTCAGTACACTGCGCCCCGCCGGAGAGGGGCAGCTTTATCAGGAATTCATCAGGCTCAAAGCCCGGCTGGAATCAGAGGGCTATTTTGATGAGGAACACAAAACTCCCCTGCCGCCCTTCCCCCAAAAAATCGGCGTAGTTACCTCCCGCACAGGCGCAGCGCTTCAAGATATCCTCAACACTTTGCACAAAAGATACCGCCTTGCGAAGGTTATCCTCGCGCCGGCAACCGTGCAGGGAGTGGATGCTCCGCTGGAAATCGCCCGGGCAATCCAGCGTCTCAACGACTTTGAAAATCCGGACGTAATCCTGCTGGCACGCGGCGGCGGTTCACTGGAAGACCTGTGGGCATTTAATGATGAGCGCGTCGTGAAAGCCATTTACAACTCCAACGCGCCGGTCGTCACCGGCGTAGGCCATGAGACCGATTTCACCCTGGCAGACTTTGCAGCAGATTTGCGCGCCCCCACACCCACCGCCGCAGCCGTCCTGGCAACCCCCGATTCCTCCGACCTGGCAGCCAGCCTGAACGCCCTCCAGCTCCGGCTGGACAACCAGTTTCAAAATAATTGCTCCTCCCGCCGGGAGAAATTAAATATGCTCTCCCGCCAGTTGCACCAGAACTCCCCGCTCTGGCAGATACAAAATAACCGGCAACATTTGGATGAATTGACCGCCCGAAGTTACCGCTCGCTCATCGGAAACCTGCACCTCCACCTGGCGCGGCATCAGGGCATGGTGCAACGCCTCGAGCTCTTGAACCCGATCGCGACCTTGCAGCGCGGCTACGCCATCGTAACCGGCGAGAACGGAAAAATTATTTCCACCACCAACCAAGTCAGCATAAATACGCCGATTCAAGTACAGGTGAGCGATGGAACCTTTAAGGCAAAGGTGACCAAGACCGATCACCCGCCGCAATAGGAGGTTTTCAGAAAATGAGAAAAACGATACCGCTGGAACAAATGAGTTACGAACAGGCTTTTAGTGAGCTCGAAGGAATTGTAACCGCACTGGAAGCAGCCCAAACCTCGCTGGAAGAAGCTCTTTCCTTATACAAGCGCGGCCAGAATTTGGCCGCATATTGCAGCGCGCTGCTCGAGAAAGCGGAGATCCAAATACGCCAGGTGGAAGATGCGCCATCCGCAGGGGATGATTAAACTGCCATGGAAAAGCTGCTTGCAAATCCGGTGTTAATATCCGGTTTGGCTGCCTGGATGCTGGCTCAGTTGCTGAAAACGCCACTCGAGTTTCTATGGAGCAAACACTGGAATTGGGGCGCCGTTTTCAGCGCGGGAGGAATGCCCAGCTCCCACTCCGCCTTGATGACCTCCACCGCCCTTGCCGCCGGGCTTTTCGTCGGATTCGATACGCCAATCTTCGCCCTTTCCCTGGCGGCCACCATGATTGTCGTTTATGACGCCGCCGGTGTCCGCCGGCAAGCCGGCATTCACGCCGAAAGGATAAATCTCCTGGTTCAGGAATTGTTCAAAGGGCATGATGTTTCGCAAGAATTGTTAAAAGAGGTTATCGGACATACCCCCCGCCAAGTTGTTGCCGGGGTTCTGCTGGGAATCACAATTGCCCTTCTCGTTTGGTGGGTTTACCCTTAAAAACCCAGCTCTTTTAAAATATCATTTTCGTCCCGGTTTCTGCTGTCGCTTTTCCCGAGCAGCTCATCCCAAAAAGTCTGGTCATACCGGCGGGAGTGAATCAGAATCGGCATGGGTACACCCCACCCCAGCAGGAGAACCTCCTCCTTGGGTTGCAGGCGTGCCAGCATCCCCCGCAACGCGTCCTTGCCCCCCAAGCCTGCCAGCACTGCCTGAATATCGGCATCATCCCCCAGCCAGCCGGATACGCGCGTGCCGAGCTGCGACATCACCTCATCATAAATCTGTGAAGGCCGCTGATCAATCACCAGCAAAGTAACATAATATTTGCGCATTTCCCGCGCGATTGTGCTAAAAGCCGTCTGCGCCGCCATCTCGCGGTTCAACAATTTATGCGCTTCTTCGATGGCAATCACCAGTGGGCGCGGCTCATTCCCCCCGTCGCTGCGATACCGGTTGGTACGCTCCTCCCACTTTGCCCGGATATGACGGGTGAGCAAGTTGGACACCAGCAAATAATCCAGATCTTTTTCAAAAGTCCCGAACGACAGAATTACATGCTGCCCATTTTCAAGACATTGGATGATCGCCTCCAACCCATCAGAAGCCGGGTTTTCCACAATATAAGGCAAGTTATACAGGCGGCTGAGCTTGGAATACAATCCCTCTGCCGCCATCACATGCACACCGGTGCTGTTCGCCCAGGCTGCCACGCTGTCAGGTGCGGGCACCGTTTTTTCGTTTTCATTTACAACCACCGCTCCGTGCCGGAGCGACATAAACCGGCGGAACCATTCCTTTCGTCCGAAGGAATTGACCAGCGCGTCCAACGTCCCTGACGTCGTCTCCCGCAGGTTCAATTCCTGGGCAAGCATCTCTACATCTTCGGGCATGATGTCGCTCTGAGCCAGCTCCAGCGTGAAATCGGGTTGTTTGCCTCGGATCATCGTCCCCCGCCCCAACCCGACCACCCGAACCCGGCTGCGAAACTTTGTTCGCAGCCCAACCACCTTTTCATTTGTATCCGAGGCTGTATCGTCAAACCCGTATTCGTTATGCATATCAAACAACAAAACCGAGGCCTGGTCATAATGAATGAGTCCAGCCAGGATCATCCGGGTTAGAAACGATTTCCCTGTGCCGGTCGCTCCAAAAATGCCCGAAGACCGTTGGATGAACTTTTTTAAGTTAATACAGATTGGATGGTTTTGTTCCGGGGTGGCGCCGAGCACAAAGTTACCCGGTTCATCCGGCTTCCCAAAGATGGCAGCGACATCACCAGCTTCCGCCATGCGCGCCTGGGCGTGATGAGAGGGGATGGTCTTCACCGGGCGGATGGCGGGGTCTTCCGGGTGCGCCGCGCGCCACGCCGGATAGCGCAGGGAAAGCGGCTGCGGGCCGCGCTCCAACATCAGCGCCGGAAGCACTTGCATATTCGTATAGAGCGTCTGCCCGTGAAGCAATCGCGCCAAACCAGCCGGCAGGCGTTCTTCTGATTGTTCATCTGCGAAGCGGGGATCGGTTGCGCCAAGCTGCAAATCGGTTACCAGTCCATAAAACTGCCAGTCATCCGATTCGATCACCACAAAGCCGCCTTCCTGAATTTCCTGAGGAGGTGTCGTCAAACGAATGCTCAAGGTATCTTTAAGGTTTCCGCCTACAACGTAACCAATATAGCCGCCAGGTTCGTTTTCCATCTGCGCCATCCAAACTCCTTGTTATAAGGGTTGCGGATATTCCAGGCGGGCGTCCGACAGGGCGCCCAATACCCGCATCAAATTGGCATAGTCATCCCGCAGCAACGTAATCACCTCCCGCGTTGCCGCTTCAATCCAGCCTGCCGCACCCACTGTCTCCTGTGCCTCGCTGACATTCTTCAAATGGGTTGCCAGCAATTCCCCTACTGTTAAATCTTCCAATCGCAAAATATGCCGGAAATACCCAAACCTGCCAGCCCCGCAAAAATGACACAAATCTTCCTGCGAACACGTATAGATCAAATCCAGTGCCAGCGGAGGTTTTGGGGGAAGCAAATGATAAATCTCCCCCTCGAGCTGGTAACCGACAAAGAGCGCGCTCAACTCCAGCGGGACGTTGCGGTTCAAGCGGTTGTCCAGGATGATCTCATCCGACACCCCTTCAGCGATGACCAGCTGCCGCACCAGTCCATCATCCAACACATTGATATCATAAACCAGTGCGAAGACCTGGTAGAAAGGTTTTTCTGTAAGCGGAATGCGCACCAGGCTACCAAATGCAGGGGTGTTCTCCTGTGATAACTTGCACCCGACAACACACCCGCTGCTATTGGAACGCAGCAACCTGCCAGCTTCGATCATTTTTTGTACCTCGTTCGCGAACCAGAGTTTTCTTTATGTGTCTGTTTATAAGACTTCTCGCCCACAGGAATGCCAAGCCGGAGGAGTTCAGCAACAATCATCTCCTCTATGGCTTGTTTTTCTTCCCGGCGCACAACGGCAACCTCATGTGCCCGGTGGAGCGCGTAGGGATAAGGGCGGTTGCCCAGCCGGTCGCACTGTTCCACCAGTACGCCGTGCAGCCGCTCCACTTTTTGAGGATCATTTGCCACCCATGCCGCAATTTCAACCCTTGCAAGCGCGGCGCGGCCCGCAGAACCCACATTAAGATAAAAGAAATACAGCGCCAACTCATCAGTGTAATTCCTGGCGGCCATGGATTGTATTTTTAACACCGCCGAGCGCTCTCCGGGCTGCAGCAGCGGGCTGAACAAGTCAAAATCGGTGACGCCGCGAAAAGGGTGAAACCGCCCCGCCTGTTCCAGGTCTTTTTCTTCCAGGGCTGCAAGTTCCATCAACCTCACCACAAGGTCGGCGCGCGGCGTATCAACATATCCCCCCATCACAAGATTTAAAGAAGCCCTCGGGCGCATGTCAAAC
>JADLFQ010000082.1 GCA_020845515.1 Anaerolineaceae bacterium
CGCTCCCCGCCATCCATACGAGACAGGAGTCTTCTTGTAAAGTCAAAGCAGACAACCCAAATTTAGGATAGAATTCTATAAAATTCGAACACGTTAAAGGAATCTTCTCATGCGTACCTTACGCCTGTTTATCCTTCTCTTACTCTTGACGCTTCTCTCCGCGTGCAACCTTCCCGCCGCGCAGAAAAATACCCCTACTACTGATTTCATTGCTACGACTGTTGCCAAGACGCTGACCGCCCTGCCCAGCAAAGTACCGCTCTTCACCCAAGATACCGGGCCAATAGCCACAATCCCTGCCCCCACCCTCTCCCCCTCAGAAACTCCTAAAAGTTCTGCCAGCCCCTCTCCTACTCCCTCACAGCTCCCCGCCGGCGATCCTCGCCTCTGGTTGGGAACTCCCGCCAAGGTGGATACACTCGACAGTCCGCAGGGGTTTGGTCTCGCCGGCGGGTACGAAGACAGTGCCGCCGCCATCACGATCAGCGGTGGCGCGATGACCTTAAAGAGCTTCAGCACCACCGGCTGGCGTACCTGGCGGGTACGTCCTCCCGAATTGTCAGCCGCTTATATCGAAGCTCCGTTTCACACCCTCACGTGCTCAGGCAGTGACCAGTATGGCTTGGTCTTGCGCGCTCCCAATTACGATACCGGTTTCGGGTATTATTTTGCAGTAACGTGCGACGGTCGGTTTAACTTCTCCCGTTGGGATGCCAATGGAACTGCTGTACTGGTACCTTCAACTCCGGATAATAACATCCTCTCTGGCTCCGGCCAGACAAATCGTCTTGGTGTGATATCAAACGGACAAAAATTTCAACTCTATATCAACGGCAATCTGGTCAAAGAACTGGAAGATGCCGCCCTTCCTTCAGGGTTCTACGGTGTATTTATCGGTGGTTTCAGCGGCGCCTTTACCATCCAAATGGATGAGATCGCCTACTGGACAAACCTTCAGTAAGCGGAGAGTGTCCTATGGTTTCGTCTCTTAACCCCCGTCAAGCCGCAATCCAAACCGCCCGCCAAATTCTCGTACAGCGCCCCGTTTTTCTGGATAGCGAAACCACCGGGTTGGACAGCACTGCAGAGATCGTAGAAATTGGCATTGTGGATTACGATGGAACAGTTCTTTTGGAAACCCTTGTGCGGCCTGCACATCCGATCCCGAACGAAGCAACAGCCATTCACCACATTGACAACAAAATGGTTGCAGAAGCGCGCGCCTGGCCGACAATTTGGCCATCCGTTCGGGAATTGATACTGCCCCGTACAATCGCGGCCTATAACGCCGATTATGACCATCGCATTCTTCAATACTCGCTGACCCAATATGGCCTCTCCTGGAAGGATAATCTAAAAATGATTTGTATTATGAAGCTCTACGCCCAATTTCGCTCCGTATGGGATTCCCGCAGGGGCACGTATCGTTATTTCTCATTAGAGGATGCCCGGCGCTCATGCGGCTTGAGTCTTCCGAACGCCCACCGTGCCATCGCAGACACTCTGCTTGCGCGCGATGTGCTTTTTTATATTGCGGAAAGTTCTTAAAATAAACACATGGAAACACCTGTACTCTCGGCAGAACAAAATGAACTGATCAAAATGCCTCTATCGGGCAGTCTATTCCTTGAAGGCACTGCCGGTTCCGGGAAAACCACCACTGCTCTGGGGCGTTACCTCTATATGCTACAAGAAGGCGTTCCCCCTGAGAGTATCTTGCTGCTCGCACCTCAACGCACCTTATTACAGCCTTACGTTCAGGCAACCCAATGGGTGGAAGCGCCTCCTGGCAGCGTAGCTGTACCGGCTACTGTAGGCGGTCTCGCCCGGCGGCTGACCGCGCTTTTTTGGCCTCTCATCGCCGCGCAGGCCGGCTTCAAGAAACCTGAGCAGCCGCCAATTTTTCTCACCCTCGAAACCGCCCAATATTATATGGCGCGTTTAGTGCGCCCGTTGATCGAAAAGGGATACTTCAACACCATCACAATTGATCGCAACCGCTTGTACAGTCAGATTATTGATAACCTCAATAAAGCAGCCGGGGCAGGTTTCCCCCACACGCAAATCGCCGACCGTCTTAAATCCGCCTGGGTTGGAGAACCTGTTCAACAACATATCTACGAAGAAGCTCAAGAGTGCGCCAATCTTTTTCGCACCTACTGTCTGGAAAATAATTTGCTCGATTTTTCCCTGCAAGTGGAAATATTCACCCAACTACTTTGGCCTGACCCACTTTGCCAACGCTACCTCATCGAGGAGCATCGCCATCTGATTTACGATAACATCGAAGAGGATATCCCGGTCTTTCAGGATATTATCCGGAAATGGCTGCCTGGTTTTGATTCAGCCTGGCTCATTTACAACCTGGGCGGCGGATATCGCACATTCCTGGGGGCAGACCGCATGAATGGCTATGCGCTCCGGGAAGTATGCGGCAGCCGCACAACGCTGGAGACCTCATGGATTGCTCTCCCCTCCGTAGCCGCACTGCGCGATTCGCTGCTGGAAAGCATAGTGACGCCTGAAGCTTCCCACCCAAACCCCTTGCTGATGGATGCTGTTAAGGTTGTATATCGCAATTTTTATCCTGAAGTGATCGAGGCAGTTTGTCAGGAGGTATTTTCACTTGTCGAAAAACAAGTCAGCCCCGGTGAGATTGTCATTCTCGCGCCGTTTATCAGCGATTCGCTCCGATTTGCGGTGATGAGCAGATTACAATCCCTGGGCGTTCCCGTCCAATCTCACCGGCCCTCCCGCAGCTTGCGCGACGAACCGGCTGTGAATTGCCTGCTCACACTGGCAAAAATCGCCCACCCTGACTGGGAAATCTCTGCGGCTCTCCCCGAAATCCGCCAGGCACTCATGGTCTGCATTCAAGACCTTGACTTGGTTCGCGCCGATCTGCTCGCGCGAATTTGTTTCCGACCATCCCGCTGGAGAGAAGGTTTTTCCTCTTTCGACCGCATTCAGTTAGAAATGCAAGAGCGTATTGGTTTTTGGGTGGGCGAACGCTTCGAAAGAATCCGGCGCTGGCTGGAAGAATATCAAGTTGGTGAGCAGCAAGAGCTGGACATCTTTCTCAGTCGTATTTTCGGTGAGCTTTTATCCCAGCCCGGCTTTGGTTTTCATACCAACCTGGATTCCGCTGCCGTGACCGCACGCCTGATTGAATCGGTGCAGAAATTCCGCCAAGTAGTCGGCGTTACCCTTTCTGCTGAGAGCAGGGCAATCGGCAGGGAGTATATCCACATGGTGGAAGACGGCGTGGTCGCCGCCCAATATTTGCAAAGTTGGGATACCACAACCTCGGACGCAGTTCTGATCGCTCCTGCTTACACTTTTTTGATGTCCAACCGCAACGCCGCATACCAGTTTTGGCTTGATATTGGCAGCCTCGGTTGGTGGGAAAGGCTCTATCAGCCCCTCACCCATCCTGTGGTACTCAGCCGTCGCTGGCCTTCAGGCAACGTTTGGACGGATATTGATGAACAAAATGAGAACATGGAATCCCTCACCCGGCTGGTGAGCGGTTTGACTACCCGCTGTTCGCAGGGAATTTATTTATGCACTTCCCGCATAGACCAGCAAGGCGATGAACCGCGTGGCAAACTTCTGCGCGCCATCCAATCCATTTTGCGACGCCTCCCCAACCCAACGGAGGTCGCCCTTGTTTAACCCACGCCCCCAGCAAGCGCAAGTCATTGCCTTCCGCGCCGGCAAGATGGGCGTCTCGGCTGTACCGGGAAGCGGTAAAACTCACACCCTCAGCCACCTCGCAGCCCAGCTTATCCTCGAAGGTTATATTAAAGACAATCAGGAGGTGTTGGTCGTTACGTTGGTGAATTCCGCCGTCGAAAACTTCCTCAGCCGCATCAAAGGCTTTTTAGGGGAAAGCGGTTTAATTCCCGGAATCGGTTATCGTATCCGCACATTACATGGCCTTGCTCATGATATTGTTCGCGAACGCCCCGATCTGGCAGGGCTTTCAAACAAATTCCAGATTGTTGATGAGCATGAGAGCGAAAATATTCTCAGGAATGCCGTTAATGCCTGGCTGCGTGGGAATCCCCAATTTATTTCCGATTTTTCAAGCCCGAACGTTGACCCCTTCACCAATCACAAAGTCATGAAAGACTGGCATGCTCTTGCAATAGATATCGCCCGCAGCGTTATCCGCTTATCAAAGGACAGAAAAATAAGTCCGCTTGAACTCCGGCGTAAGATCGAAGGGCAAGGCATGATGCACCCACTCTTGGAACTGGGGTGTCAAATTTACACCGACTACCAACAAGCGCTTGCCTATCGCAGTGCCGTGGATTTTGATGATCTCATCTGGTTCGCTCTTAACGCACTTCAGACAGATTCTGCCTTTCTGGAACGGTTGCGTTATCGCTGGCCATATGTACTCGAGGATGAAGCGCAGGATAGCAGCCGTCTCCAAGAGCAAATCTTGCGTACCCTGGCGGGTGAAGATGGTAATTGGGTGCGCGTTGGCGACCCCAATCAAGCTATCTTCGAGACTTTCACAACCGCCAGCCCCGAGTACCTTAAGAATTTTATTCGTGAACCAGGCGTCGAATATCGCCCACTTTCCAATTCCGGTCGCTCAACCTCCAGTATCATACGGCTCGCAAATCATCTGATTCAATGGACAAACACCGACCATCCCCACTTGGAAATTCGGGACGCCCTTACCGCGCCGCTTATTGAGCCATCCCCCTCAGGCGACCCTCAGCCCAACCCGCCCGACGATCCAGAAGCAATTTACCTCTCGGATAAAAAATGGTCTCCCGATCGCGAGTTAAAGGCTGTTGCCGATTCTCTTGCCCGCTGGCTCCCAGAAAACCAGGACAAAACCGTTGCTGTGTTGGTACCTCGAAATGAGCGCGGTGCGCGCATGGTAGAAGAATTGAAGGGACGCGGCATCCCTTATATGGAATTACTCCGATCCTCCCTTTCCACCCGTCAGGGCGCAGAGATTTTATCCAGCATCTTAAAAGCACTGGCAAACCCCACCGCCGCCAGCCACCTTTCCTCATCTTATTCGCTCATCCGTACTCGACAAAATGAGCCCGACGATTTCAAAGAAACAATTGCAGCCGCGGCGCATATTTTAGCAGATTGTAAAAACCCGGAAGATTTCCTCTGGCCCTCCCCTGGCCGCGACCTGCTGGCAGAGCTGGCTTCCAGCAATGCATCACCGGCACTTTTGGAGGAGCTTGAGGCTTTTCGAATGGATATGCGGCGCTGGCAGGCAGCAACCTTGCTCCCGATTGATGAGCTAGTGTTGACCATCTCACAGGATATTTTCAAAGAACCCGGAGATCTCGCCCTGGCGCACAAACTTGCTCTGCTGTTAGAATCAGTTTCCCAAGACCACCCGGATTGGCATCTCGAAGAACTTCAGTTAGAATTGGAAGCGGTGGCCAAAAATCAGCGCAAATTCCTCGGTTTCAGCGATGAGGACACCGGTTTTAACCCGGATGCCCACCCCGGCAAAGTTGTCGTTGCCACCATCCACAAAGCTAAGGGATTGGAATGGGACCGTGTACATCTCCTTTCCGTAAATAATTATGATTTTCCTTCTGCCATGCCATACGATTCGTTCATCTCTGAAAAATGGTTTGTGCGCGGCAAGGAAAATCTTCAGGCACAAACCATTTCTTTATTCAATGCCCTTTTTATGAGAGATGCCATCGCGATGCAATTGGAAGGAAAGGAGGCGGCTTCAAAAGCCCGCCTGGAATACGCCGCAGAACGACTGCGCCTGCTCTTCGTCGCTATAACACGCGCCCGCCGCGAGCTGATCATCACTTGGAATACCGGTCGTGCAATTGGACAGATGCAAGAATCTCAACCCGCACTGCCACTGGCCGCGCTGCAAGCCTTCTGGAAGGAGAATCAATAATGTCTCTTCCCGCTAATTTCCAGTTCAGTCAAAGCAATCTCCACGATTACATTGATTGCGCCCGCCGCTTTGAGTTGCGTTCGCTGCTGCAAATGCAATGGCCGGCCCCGCGCAGCGAACCAATTTTGGAGCAGGAACATCATATACTGATGGGAGAACGTTTTCATCACCTGCTTCATCAATATTTCATCGGGATTCCGAAAGAGTTATTAGCCCCCTCGCGTGAAGAGGAACAACTGAACGCATGGTGGGAAAATTTCAACCGGTCAGGTCTCCTCGACAGCATTCCAAAACGGGTACTCCCCGAAAAAACACTCGCAGCCTCATGGGAAGGTCAGCGCCTCATAGCAAAAATAGATCTGCTCGCCTTTATCCCTGGGGAGCACTTTGTCATCTTAGATTGGAAAACTTCCATAAATCGCCCGCCCAGCCGATTTCTGACAGACCATATTCAATCTCGCTTCTATCCGTTTGTCCTTGTTTTGGCAGGCAGGAGCTTGAACAATAGAAAAGCGGTATTGCCGGAACAGATCGAGATGATTTATTGGTTCGCGAATTTCCCCGACCAGATCGAAAGGATTCGGTATTCTCAAGAGAAGTACACGCGAGATGAGGAGTTTTTCTCGAACCTGATGCATGAGATTTCCCGCCTTCCAGCAGGTCAGTTCCTCGCCACTGCAGATGAGAGGAAATGCCGCTATTGTAATTTTCGCTCTTTCTGCGAGCGCGGAGAGACTGCCGGTAATTGGCGTGAGATGGAAGCAGAATCCCTTGGCGTTGATGACTTGGAAAGCTTTCAAAGCATTCAGTTTGATCAAATCGCGGAGATCACCTTTTGAAGAAAATCGAACGCCAGTGGATTGACCCGCCGCGGGTTGATATTCCCCCGGGTATGCTGGAAGCAGCTGAAGGCGACACCTTCCTTGCCGCCGCTCTGCTCCGGCGCGGCATCCAAACTCCTGCTGACGCCAGAAGTTTTCTCAACCCGGCTGCGTATACTCCCACCCCTCCCTCAGAGCTGCCAGACCTGGAACTTGCCGCATCCCGCATTTTAACTGCGATCCAAAAGGGGCAGCCGGTAGGCATCTGGGGTGATTTTGATGTAGACGGTCAGACAGCTACCTCCTTACTGGTCTCCTCTTTAAAGCGACTCGGCGCGCAGACTCTCTTTCACATTCCCGTGCGCGCGACGGAATCGCACGGAGTTAATGTACAGGGCCTGCACCAGTTGCTGCAAGACGGTGCGCAATTAATCCTGACCTGCGATACGGGGGTTACAGCCCACGAAGCCGTTTCTTTTGCCCGCGAGCAGGGCGTTGACATCATCATCACGGATCACCATTCCCTGCCCTCCGAACTCCCCCCCGCCTATGCGGTTGTCAATCCGCAGCGCCTCCCCGCGAGTCACCCCCTCTTTTCTTTGTGCGGTGTCGGCTGCGCCTATAAGCTGGCCGAAGAACTGCATAGCCGGATGGGACGCTTACCAGAACTCGAGCCTGACTTAGACCTGGTCGCTCTTGGAACGATTGCCGATCTCGCCGACCTGAAAGGTGATAATCGCTTTCTGGTATGGAAAGGTCTGCAAGAGATTCGCAGAGCCCGGCGACCGGCGCTGGCTGCCATTCTTGAAATCGCGAACACCCGACCGGAAACACTCACTGAGGAGGAGGTAAGTTTTATTCTGTCACCCCGTCTGAATGCCCTGGGGCGACTGGGAGACGCCAATCCAATTGTGGCCTTCTTCCTCACGCCAGATATCCAAAAAGCGCGGGTGTTCGCCACACAATTGGAAGGGTTGAACGCCCGCCGTAAATTACTTTGCGACCAGGTTTTTCGCGGTGCACAAAATCAAATTAAAAACAACCCTGCCTGGTTGAATCACCCCGTTCTGGTCTTAAACCACGCGGAATGGCCGGCGGGTGTAAATGGTATTGTTGCCAGTCGTTTGGTGGAACAATATCACCGGCCAGCCATTCTCCTCTCCAGCCCGCCCGGAGAGTTGGCGCGCGGCTCCGCCCGCTCAGTCGAAGGGATCAATATTACTGAAGCAATTGCCTCGACAAGCCGCCTGCTAACCGGCTTCGGTGGACACCCGATGGCTGCCGGTCTGGGGCTTGACCCGGAATTGATCCCGGAGTTCCGTCGCGAACTTATCCAGACCATTCGCACCATGATTGAAAAGGCGCCCCCAAAGTTTCAAACTATTATTGATGCAGACATACCATTGCCCAGTCTTTCGTTAGACCTTATCCAGTCCATCAACCGCCTGTCACCCTTTGGCCCCGGCAACCCGCCGGTTGTCCTGGCTGCACACGGCGTAGCGGTAAAAGGTTTCCACACCATCGGGCGCGGTCATGAACACCTCAAAATTGTTCTGGAAGATGAAAACGGCGCCAACTACTCCGTCCTCAAGTGGAATGGTACAGACTCACCCTTGCCTGAAGGGCGCTTTGATCTGGCGTTCACCGCCCGCGCCGCCGCCTTTCGTGGACAGAGCGAAGTACAAATCACCTGGGTGGACGAGCGTGTTTTAGATTACCCTGCCCGACTGGAAAAGCCGGAAAAGCATAAGGTTCTCCCCATAGATTTACGCGCTATTCAAAATACCAATGAAGCCCTACGCCAGCTTGAGAGCTATGAAGACGTGTTGATCTGGCGGGAAGGAGAAGACACCCAAGATTTTCCCGGCGCCGGCCGGCACAACCTGTCTCCTTGCACAACCCTGGCATTCTGGCACAGCCCACCCGGTTCACAGGAACTTGTGCGTATTCTGGAAATTACCACGCCGGAGCGGGTTGTATTTCTGGATATGGACATACCGCCCGACGCTCCTCACATTTTTCTGGCTCGTCTGAGCGGTCTGGTCAAGCATGTTATCTCCGCGCGTAAGGGTAAAATCGCCTTGCCCGAGCTTGCCGGGGCAACTGGCCAGCGTGAAGCCACCCTAAAATTGGGGCTGGAATGGTTGGCAATTAAAGGCTGGATCCAGTTTTCAATTGTAGACAACCAACTTGTGATCACCTCTTCCCCCGGCACGACAGAACCCTCCCGCTTACCGGAAATAGAACACGCCCTCGCTGTACTTCTGAAAGAAACCGCCGCTTTCCGCGAGTACTACCGCCGCACCGACCCTGCCCGGCTGTTAATTTCTCCGGCCATTGAAACGATCCGGCAGAAGTTGGGAGAAGATTTAAGGTGAATATCAGTTTCTTATGGCTTCAGTTTGTACAAATATAGAGCCAGCCCGCCAAGTTCCCTAACCACTATCAAAACGAGACCCTTCCGAATTCCGACGCTTTATGTTAAACTTGATCCACTTGGCAAGCAGAAAACTTATTTAACTGCTGCCTTTCCGCTCCTGAGTTGTCCACGACAAACAACAGGGGCAATCCCGTGGAAAGGAGGTTCCTGCAATGCACAATTATGAAATTATGCTGGTAATCCAGCCTGATTTAGAAGAGACGGTTTTTAATACGCTTCTCGAAAAAGTCAATGGTTGGATTGCCGAAACCGGCGGATCGGTTACTAAAACCGACCTCTGGGGCAAACGCCGTCTCGCGAACAAAATTCGTAAGATCAGCGAAGGCGTCTATGTCCTTTTGGAGGCACAAATGCCACCTGCCGCCACCCGCGATCTGGAGCGCAATTTAAACTTGTCAGAGCCAGTCATGCGCTTCTTGATCATCACTGAGAAGTGAGCATTTATTCTGCCGGGACGATCTCACCCCTAACAGAATGAGGAGTTTCGTAAAATGAGCCGGGGACTGAATAAAGTTATGATCATTGGGCATCTCGGGCGTGATCCGGAAATGCGCTATACCCCCTCCGGACGGCCGGTAACCACCTTCACCGTAGCTACCAGCCGCGTATGGAATACTTCTGATGGAGAGAAGCGGTCCGAGACGGAATGGTTCAATATTGTCGCTTGGGGAAACCTTGCAGAAATATGCAAACAATACCTCTCCAAGGGACAGCAAGTCTATGTTGAAGGCCGCTTGCAGACCCGTCGCTGGGACGACACAGAAGGTGTGAAACATACCAGCGTGGAAATTGTAGCCAACGAAATGCTCATCCTTGGCGATCGCCGTGAAGTGAACACCGCTTCAGGCCTTGTTGAATCTGAATCCTTAGATACTAATGATGAATATCCTTTTTAAGTTGGAGTAAGGAATATGACTAACGATACTTTCAGCGAACAGGAACGCCCAGGTCCCAGGCGGTTTGTTTCCCGCCCAAAGATCTGCCAGTTTTGTGCTGAGAAAAATACTGTAATTGATTACAAACAGGTTGATTTATTGCGGCGCTATGTTACCGAAGAAGGCAAAATTCGCCCACGCCGGCAAACTGGAACCTGCACAAGACACCAGCGCGCACTTGCAAGAGAAATCAAACGAGCTCGCCACGTTGCCTTGATCCCATTCGTCTACGAAAATTCCGGCGAATTATAATCCTCTAGTCTACGACAAAAAGTTATGGGGCATAAGACGCCATTGCGCCTGATGCCCTATGCTTCCATGCAAGGCAGCTATGGCCAAAGAATCCACCTCTAAAATTGTTTCAAAAAAACACCTTGCCCGGCTCGACCGGGAAAACCGCCAGCAGAGAATTCTCCAAATTGGTGCAGCCATCGTAATCGTGCTGGTCATTGGAATTATCTCTTTTGGTATTCTCGATCAGACCGTCCTCTTGAATAACAAAGCCGTCGCACGAGTCGAGAATGACAAAATTACTGTTGCTGAATTCGAAAAACAAGTGAAGTTCGCGCGCTGGCAAATGATCAAGCAATATGAAAGTACCCTGCAAATTTACCAAATGCTCGGCGCGGACCCCAACTATGGCGCCTCCTTTCTAAATAATTTACGCCAAATCCAATCACAGCTCAGCCCTGAAAATGCCGCCACTCAGGCAAGCACCGTGCTTGAGCAATTGATCACCAACCGGATCATCAAACATGAGGCTGAAAAGCGCGGCTTTACCGTCTCCGAAGCCGAAGTACAAGAGGCGCTCCATACGGCTTTCAATTATTTCCCAAATGGTGAGCCTACCCCAACGGCTGTTCCCTCCCTGATGGCTACTTCGACTTTATCCCCACTGCAGTTAACGCTTGCGCCGCCCACCGCCACCCCCACCGCCTTACCCACGCCGGAAGCATCCGAGCCACCAGCTGAAACACCTGCCAATACACCAACAACCGACCCGGCGCTGCCCACCGCGACGCCTTTCCCGACCTCCACCCCTTACACAGAAAGTGGTTTCCAGCAAGCAGTTGAAGATTATTTAGCCCAGTTAAAAGATATCGGTTTTACCGAAAGCGATCTGCGCCAATTGGTCTACAACAATTTGCTCCACAACAAGGTCTACGACGCCATTACCGCCGATATTTCCCGTGAAGAAGAGCAGGTTTGGGCGCGGCACATCCTCTTAAAAGATGAACCTACTGCACAAGCACTCCTCAAACGCATCAAAAATGGCGAGGATTGGAACAAACTTGCCGCCGAGTTCTCCCAAGATACCAGCAACAAGGATAAAGGCGGAGACTTGGGATGGTTTGGCAAAGGGAAAATGGTTCCGGAATTTGAAGAGGCCGCTTTTAAGTTGGATATTGGGCAAATTAGCGACCCTGTGCAGACTCAATTTGGCTACCATATTATCCAGGTACTTGGTCACGAAGTACGTCCGCTGACCGACACAGAATACACAACCTTGCGCCAGCAAGCATTCGATGAATGGGTGCAAGCACAGAAAGAAACCCAGAAAATCGAGAAATATGATCTATGGATGCGGGTTGTCCCAGTTGAACCAACACTACCGCCCGACATGGTTCTATAAAATATGAGCATTTACAAAAACCGGTGGCCAATAAGCAGGTCGCCGGTTTTTTTGTCTTACCGCACCATCTCTTCGTTGAGTTCATCCAGCCGTAAACTGATCAATTGGCTGGCAGAATCGCGTCCCATGGTTACGCCGTAGATCACATCAGCTATCTGGACGGTATTGCGATTATGGGTGATCACGATAAACTGTGTCGCCTCGCCGAGCTCGCTCAGCAGGTCACAGAACCGCCCCACATTGGCTTCATCCAACATCGCATCCACCTCATCCAACACGCAAAACGGCGTAGGGGACACCTTCAAAAGTGAGAAGATTAACGCGACTGCTGTCAGGCTGCGCTCTCCGCCTGACAACAGCGAGAGACCTTGCTCCCGCCGCCCCGGAAGCCGGGCTTCAATGTCAATTCCAGCATCTGTTGGGTGTTCTTCGTCAGTCAAAACCAACCGGGCGGAGCCGCCACCAAACAAACGTGTAAACATCTGCCGGAACTCAATCGCAACCGCATCAAATGTCTTTTTGAACTCCCGCCGCATCAATTCGTCCAGCTCGCCGATCACCCGCCGCAAATCCATATCGGCTTTCTTCAAATCCTCTACCTGGTTTTTCAGAAACAGGTAGCGTTCTTGAACCGCCTGGTACTCGTTTAAGGCATCCGGGTTGACAGCCCCCATGCGCCTCAGCAAGGATCGTTGGCGGCCGATATTGTCATCTAAATCTGCTGGCAATTCTTCCAGGGTGGGTAAGTCCGCGAGCATCGAGCCAAAAGGTAACGGCTCCTGCCCAGCAATATTGATTGTATCCTCATAGGTCACCAGACCAAAGTCATCTTCAATTTTGCCGCGTAAATTTGCCAGAGTTTCTCGCTGGCGAGTGAATTCCAACTGTGCCTGCGCCACATGGCGTTCAGTGACAATTACTGCTTGCTGCGAATATGTCTGTTCTTCCAACGTGCGGTTATGGGCTGACTCAATCATCTCCAGTTCTTTTTCGGCTGGATCAATCTTTTTCTGAACAGCTTCAATTCTTTCATTCAGCGCTTTTTCCCCACTTCTCAAAGCGGAGCGGGTTTGTTCCAGTTCTTCAAGCTGTATTTCAAAACCACCCAACCGTTCCTGGATGGCTTGCAGCCGGGCGCGGCTATCATTCAGCGACTGCTGGTGCTCTGTTTGGCGCTCCTCTGCTCCCTGCACTGCCTGTTTCGCCACAGCCGAAGCGGTATTCCAGTGTGCCATCTGCGTTTGCATCTCATCTAGCGGCAATTCCAGAAGATAACGCGATTGTTCTTTTATCTTCCCGTTCAGTATTTCGATCTTTTGTACTTCCGGCTCAATCGCCGAACCGAGGTACTCCAATTCCTCATGTGCCTTCTTAAGTTGGTCTTTCCCTTCTTCCACTTGCTTTGCATGCCACCCCAGCCGCTGGCGGGCTTGTTCGGCCTCCATTTTAGTTTGCTGGCTAGTCTTTTGATGGTCGCGCATCCGCTGGTTAAGCAGGTTTAGTTCTTTGAGTACTTTCTGCTCTTCCGCCGCCACCTTCTCAATTTGTTCTTCCAATTCCTTTTGTGTTTGTGCGGCGCTTTCCATCTCGTTTTCCAGGTCAGCCAAATTCCCTTGCAGTTCCCGTCTCTCGCGAGGACGGGCTATCACTGCCGAGCGATTGTCCTTTCCAGCAATCACAATACCCCTGCCTAAAAATAACTCGCCCTGAAGTGTAACGATTCGAGGTATCTCGGGCTGCGCCTTAAGCAATTGTTGCGCTACCTTTCTATCCCTGACCACGAATACATTCCCGAGCAGTCGATCTACCACGCCTGCAACCATCTGAGAAGGAACTCTCACCAATTCAGATGCCCTGCCCACCACTTTCCATTCGGCTGGTATTTTTATTTGCGACCGTGCGCCTGCCTCTGCTTGTAAAAAAAGTACAGCCCGGCCCTTTTCCTCCCTCTCAAGCAGGATCAGTGCGTTTTCAGCATCAGCGCCCTGATCCAATATCACGCCGTCCACATATTCTCCCAATGCTGCTGCAATGGCTTTCTCATATTCCGCCGGTACATCCAGCAATGTGCTGAGCGCAGAATAACCACCCTTCAGGCTGCCTTTCTGGGCGCTTTCCAGTACAAACCGCGCTCCCTGGTTCAAGCCGCTAAATGACTTTTCAGCTTGATCCAGTACCTGCAGTTGCGCAGCAATTTTTGAAAGCTGCGCTCCCAGACGGGAACTGACATCTTGAGCTTCTTTTCTCTGGCTGTTAAACTCTTCGCGTCGGCGGCGAAGCGCTTGCAGCGATTCCTCTGCTTCCTCCACGGCAATCTGTGCATCTTCCGCCAGGCGCGTCGCCTTCCGCTCACGGATCTCGAGACCCTCAGAAGCAGCACTTTCTTTTTCAAGCGATATTTTTGCACCCTCATAAGAACGCTGCAGGGTCTCAATCCGGCTCGACAATTCTTGCTGCCGCGCTTTAAGGCGCACCTGGTTTGTTTCCGCTTGGAGAAGCTGCTGGCGCAGCTCTCGCACGCCTGCATCAAGTTTGCGCCTTTCCTCACTCCGCAAACGCAACCCCTCGGCGGCAAGGGCGGCATGCTCTTGCGCTCCTTCATACTCCGCTTTCAAGCGCGTCCATTCTTCCAGAACTGCTTGCAATTTTTGTTGTTTAAAGGCTAGTTCTTCCTCCAGCCGCACCGCTTCTTCTTGAAGTGTGCTGCGTTGCTCCAAAATAGAGCGCTGGCGCTCATCCAAAATTGCAAGTTCACGGCTCGTCTTTTCTCGCTGGCTATGATGATCAGCCGACTCAGTATGCCACATGTTCAGACTCTCACGCAGTACCTGAAGCTGGTCGCGCAGAGAGCCAAGTTTTTCTTCAATCTTGCCCAGATTTATCCGTGCTTGTTCAAGCCGGTCTTCCTGCACCCGCAAGGTTTGTTTGGAATGTCCGAGTTCTTTTTGTGCTCTGCGCCAGTGGAACCCATACCAATCCCGTAAAAGCACTTTTAAGTCTGCTTTGATACGCTCATATTCCTGTGCTTTGCGCGCCTGGCGTTCAAGGCTTTGCAAGCGCGGCTCAAGTTCACCGAGAATATCCAGCACACGGTCGAGGTTGCGCCGGGTGTGATCAAGTCTATTTAAGGACTCTTCCCGCCTGCTGCGATACAGGCCTATCCCCGCGGCTTCCTCAAAAAATCGGCGGCGCTCATCGGGCTTGAGCGATAGTGCGGAATCCACCAACCCTTGACCGATAATCGTATAAGTGCGTTCGGCGAGCCCTGCTTGTGCCAAAAGTTCCGAAATCTCCTTGAGACGCACCTTCTGCCCGTTCAAAAGATATTCATTTTGTCCATCGCGGTAAGCCCGACGGGTAATAGATACCTCAGAAAAATCAATTGGAAGCCAGTTGTCCTCATTATTGAAGGTAATATTGGCAGAAGCCATGCCAGCGCGCGCCCTGTGCTCCGACCCTGAAAAAATCATATCCTCCGTTTTTCGCCCGCGCAGCAAGGAATAAGATTGCTCTCCCAGCACCCAGCGAATTGCATCCGCAACATTCGACTTTCCCGCACCATTCGGTCCAACCACAGCCG
>JADLFQ010000083.1 GCA_020845515.1 Anaerolineaceae bacterium
GTTTTGGATAAGGATAATACTGTGAACATCTTTGAAACCTTGATCAAGGAGGCGGACCCGTCGGTAACATTATCATTTGAACCAACGATGTCTTTTCGGTAACATTATCATTTGGCTTGACAGGGCATGCTGCTCGTTTTCGCATTCGGAAAAACTTTGTTCTCTACGTACGGCCAAGCTAAACTGCGGGTACAGCGTTTAGGATGAGTTCGTGTAAAACTTGAAGTGCCTGCTGGATATAATCGGCGGCGACGACCAGGCTGATGGAGACTTCTGAAGAACCTTGTGCAATCGCAATGACATTAACATTTTTATTTCCCAGTGCTGTAAAAATCCTGCCAGAGACTCCTGGAATCGAACGCATTCCCTCGCCGACGACGGTTACAATACCAACTTCATCGGTTGCCCATACCCGATCGATATCCCGGCTTTTAATTTCGGGAGCGAAAGCAGTA
Source organism: Anaerolineaceae bacterium (assembly GCA_020845515.1). GTDB lineage: Bacteria > Chloroflexota > Anaerolineae > Anaerolineales > Anaerolineaceae > Ch132. The sequence continues at coordinate 456 of JADLFQ010000083.1, forward strand.
GTGAGCGTTGCAATCACTGCTTGGGTGGATTCTGTTGGCACAGCAAAACAGATACTTTGTTCGGAAGAGGCTTGTGTGATCAGGGGAACGCTTGTACCCAGTTGTGCTACAGCATCAAAGGTGCGAGCTGCCACACCTGGAACCCCCAGCATACCCCGTCCCTCCAATGTAACCAATTGCAGACCGCGAATAGTAGTGATGGCTTTGATGACGCCGTTTCTCGCTTTCAATTCTGAGACGAGGCGGGTACCGGGGTGTGCTGGATTAAAGGTATTACAGACACGCAGCCCAATGCCGGCTTCAATTACCGGGCGGATTGTTTTGGGGTGTAGGACTTTGGCGCCATAGTAAGCAAGTTCGGCAATTTCTCGATATGAACAGACAGGGACGGTAGTGGCATTATGAACCAACCGTGGATCGGCGGTCATTACCCCGTTCACATCCGTATAAATCCAGACGTCGTCCGCTGGAAGGGAAGCGCCAATCAACGCAGCGGAGTAATCACTGCCGCCTCGCCCAAGTGTTGTGACGCTGCCATTTTCTGCAGCAGCGATAAAACCAGTGATCACGGGGGTTTTTCCCTTCTTCAACAAGGGTATTAGCACCGCGCGGATCAGTTTCTTGGTTTTATTCAAATCTGGGTGAGCATCGGTATAACAATCGTCTGTACGAATTAGGCGTGTGGCTTCAACAGGTTCAGCTGCAATACCGGCAGATTGGAGCGCAGCCGACAATAAGCGAATACACATCCTCTCTCCGGCGGAAGCAATTGTGTCCTGCACACGAGGAGTGGTTTCTCCCAAAATAGCAATTGCCTTACAGAGATCTAACACTTGCGTCATAATGTCATTGATCTCTTTTTTGATAACTTGGTGGGTGGCATGATCACTGATGAGGGTATCTGCAATCTCAAAATGCCGATGAGCCAGTTCTGTTGCGCGATCTTCCAAATTGCCGATTTGACCCTTAACGCCCTTGTATATCATATCGAGCAAAGCATCGGTAACTCCACTTAATGCGGAAGTCACAACAATTACATCGCGCCAGTGTTCTTTCTCGGTTTTAACGATATTGATGACTTGTTGCATTGCGGCTGATGTGCCGACAGAGGTGCCGCCAAATTTCATTACCAGCGCGGCGGATTTTAGCAGAGGAGTTTCTGAAGTCATAAGCATCTTTCAATTAAATCCTGAATGACAGGGCATTCAGAGGGTTGCCAGGCAACTGGCAGGATTCTGACAGATGATCGCTATTAGTTTGAATTATCCCGGTGAGAAAGAAAAAACTCTCAAAGCGAAATAATGGAGGAAATTATACTCCAGACAGTTAGAAAAACAGAAAAATTATAAATTAGTACTGCGTCCCACCAGGACAATAAGTAACCAGAGACCGTAGAGGATAGCTGCGCTTCCTAAAGCGATAAGCAAACCATTGATCACCCGCATAACCTTTGCAGCAGGATTAAGATCAAGAATGATAGAACGTATGCCTAAAAAAGAATGAGAAACGACAAGGACCAAAAACCCAGCTTCCATAACCGGTACGATGGGGTAGGAGTAGTATGCGAGGATATCGGCATAAGACAGCAAGCCTTCAGGAGCAATCAGGTGGTTGACGATAAAATGAATGGCCAAGAATATCACAATGCTTAATCCCGTGATGATTTTAGTCAACCACAGCCAAACATTTTCTTTTGAACTACTTTGAAACTGGTCTTTCCTGATCAATTTTGCGCTCCTGAAAACATGTGTACGCCAAAATAAAAGATAATAGCCAACGATAAAATCATCAGACCAATAAAAAGTTCTTTTTGAATTTTTACCAGAAAACCAAAAGAATTGAGCGCAATACGAACTCCATTGGCACCGTGAATGATCCCACCCGCGATGACAAACATTTCTCCGATTTTAATAACCGGGGACTTTGCCAGGATGAGAAATTCATCATACGCCTGACCGCCTGAGGCCAATTTGCTCAACACTACAAGATGTAAAATCAGATAGACAGTCAGGCCGAGCGCGCTAAACCGGTTGATGATAAAAGCGATTGTCCCTATGCTTTTATGGCGTGGGTCGAACCAGCGTAAAAAATGATGAGAAGAAGGGTCGTTGTTATTCACAGGTCAATCGCTGGAGAAAAAACTTTTTATACGGTGCGCTATCACAGCCTGACGCATTTTCATAATACGCCACCCTGGTTCGACGCCGGAAGGACAAACTGCTGAACATTCATAAGCACTGTGACAGCGCCAAACGCCATTTTTATTGTCAACGACCTCAAGAATACGCGGGGAGAGAGACTGGATACTTTCGTGTTGGGCGGCTGCGAGAACTGCAGGCCCTATGTAGTCGCTGCTGGTCAAGGAAATTGGGCAGGCGCTGATACACATGCCACATTCGATGCAATCTACAAGGCGCTCATATTCAGGATGGGCATGTTCTGGCTGCTCACTTTCGTAAGGTAAACAAGCGGCCGGAAGGGAGGCAACCTGATTGAAGCTGACTTTGTTGAGGTTATTAAACATCGAGGATGTGTCAACTACCAAGTCACTGAGAATGGGAAAGTTACGCAAAGGTTCGATGAGCAGTCTGCCCTTATCTTGAACTACGGAGCGAATTGGAGTGATGCAGGTTAGTTTTTCTACCCCGTTGACGAGCATTCCGCAGGCACCACAAGTTGAGTGGTGGCAGGCATGGCGGAATGTAAGGCTGCGATCATAAAAAGCCCAGGCTTTTTCTACGGCATCTAGTACATATTCATCCGGATCTATTTCGATCTGGTAAGTTTGATAATGTCTTTCAGAACCCGCTTTTTGTCGTGCGATGCATAATTCAATTGTCCAAACCATTGTCTATACTTGACCTCACAAGCGCTCTTGTAAAAATAATTCCCGGTAAGATACCAATACTCTTTCTTTTGTCTGGCAGGGAGAAGAAATTCACAATTTGGAACACACCAGATCGGCTGTTTTCTCTGCCATAATGCGGCAGGTGGTTGCCTTGCCACCGGTGATCGTGACAAAACCTTCAATGTTTTCGCTTTCCTTATGGTCGTAACATTTAAAGGTTCTGGAAAGGCTTCGTCCGACCATCTTTGTTTTAATTAAGGGCCGGGCAGACACATAAGCACCTCGTTGAAGTGCGTATGCGATCCCTGGAACGAGTTGACAAGCGCAGGCGTACATTTGGTTAATCTGGTTCTTGTCCAATGGGATATAATCGGGGTCTTCTACTTCAAAGGATGTTGTTCCAATAACGACCATTCTTCGCTGCGGGAGGAGAATGTCCCCATCCCCGGGTTCAGCGAGACGGTTGATAACGCGGTTAACCAAGCGCTTGTCATAGGCGACCATCACCCCGGGCGTAGGGATGATGGGCACATCCACACCGGCTAATGAAGCCAGAATGCCAGCCCAGGCACCGGTTGCGTTAATGGTAATATCACCCCTGAATTCATATAGATTCCCGGTGTGCTTATTAAGGGCAGTAACACCTCCAATGTTTCCACCACCGTCGAACACCATTTCCTGTACTTCGTGATGAGGGAAGAAACGAACGCCGTTTTCGGCCGCGCTTGCTGCAAAAGCCAAGGCCAGGCGAAGCGGATCAAAAACTCCATCAGGAACCATAACTGCTGCCAGTAAGGCGGGGTTTAGGTTTGGTTCCAAAATTAACGCTTTCTCAGGGGAAATTTGTTCGATGGAAATTTGACATGTTTCTGCGCCGGCTAGAAATTTCGGGAGATATTCCAGATCCGCATCATTCAAGCCAATAAATAACCCCCCATTGTATTCGATACATTGCGATGCAATTTTTCGAAGGATCTTATTTTCTTCAATGCACTCGATGGCGGCTTCTAGATCGTTGACACAGTAACGGGCGCCACTGTGAAGCAGTCCATGGGTGCGGCCAGAAGTTCCTGACGCAATTTCACCGCGCTCGAGAACGGAGACCTGGAAACCCCGCAAAGCCAGGTCATGCGCGAGCGCGCAACCGGTAAAACCCGCTCCAATGATGATGGCGTGGGGAAGGGTTGGCATTCAGGTGTCCTCTTCAATCAATCCAATTAAAAGTTTTTGAGACTGCTTTTTTCCACATCGTATATTGTTTTTCTCGAACATCTGCATCCATGGATGGAAACCATTCTTTATCTTTTTTCCATTTTGCTTTCAGGTCGTCCAATCCGCTCCAGAAGCCAGTTGCGAGACCGGCGGCATAAGCAGACCCAAGTGCAGTTGTTTCGGTAATGTGCGGGCGGATAACAGGAATGTTCAATATATCAGCCTGAAATTGCATTAAAAGCTGGTTGGAAGTCATACCGCCGTCAACCTTTAATGCGCTTATTTTAACACCAGAATCACTCTTTGTGATGTCCAGAACTTCCCGTGTTTGGTAAGCCGTGGATTCTAAAGCGGCACGGGCAATGTGGCCGCGAGTGACATAACGGGTCAATCCAACGAAAACACCGCGCGCGTCACTTCGCCAGTAGGGTGCAAACAAGCCCGAAAAGGCTGGGACGATATAGACACCGCCATTGTCTTGTACCGTTTGAGCCAATGATTCTATATCACTTGATTGCTCAATCATTTTTAAATTATCCCGCAACCACTGCACAAGTGCTCCAGCAATTGCAACAGAACCCTCCAGGCAATAGACTGCTGGTTGGTTGCCAATTTTGTATCCGAGCGTGGTCAACAAGCCATTCTTGCTTTGGACTGGCTGCCCCCCTGTATTCATTAACATAAAACACCCTGTTCCGTAGGTGTTTTTCACTTCTCCGGGCAGGAAACAGGTTTGCCCAAACAGAGCGGCTTGTTGATCGCCTAAATTGCCGGAAACAGGAATGTCATCTACTACTCCCGTGGAATATCCGTAAATGGCAGAAGAGGGTTGAATAGCGGGAAGTAGTTCGCGGGGGATACCAAGAGCTTCGAGAATCTCAGGGTCCCAATCCAGGGTATGCAAATTCATCAACATCGTACGGGATGCATTGGTTACGTCCGTGATGAATACGCCGCCGTTTACACCTCCCGTTAACTGCCAGATAAGCCAGGTATCCACGGTTCCAAAAAGCAAATCCCCCTTGTAAGCAGACTTTTTAATTTCGGGGATATTTTCCAACAGCCACTTGATTTTTGGCCCTGAGAAATAAGTGGCTAATGGAAGGCCAGTTTTTTGGCGGAACCGGTCTGTGCCATCTTCCAAGGAAAGGGCATTACAGATTTCCGCAGTGCGAACATCCTGCCAAACAATTGCATTGTAGTAGGGGTTCCCAGTGTGTTTATCCCAGGCAATAGTGGTTTCCCGTTGGTTGGTAACACCGATTGCATGAATATCAGCGGAGGATGCTCCAACTTTTCGCATTGCATTTTTTAATGTTGTTTGTGCATTGGCCCAAATCTCTCTTGGGTTATGCTCCACCCACCCAGGTTTGGGATAAATCTGGGTATGTTCCTTTTGATCCAGGGCGGCAACCTCTCCTGCGCGATTGAACAAGATACAACGGGTGCTGGTTGTGCCCTGGTCAATCGCGGCTATAAATTTTTCCACCACTCCCTCCAAGATTGCAGGTTACCTTTTGTAACCCGTTGCTTTTCTGACTATTCCGGCGAGCTTGCCGCTACGCGCTTGATGGGTTGCGTCGATTCGCCCGGGTCTATTGGTGCTGGATACTGTTTTATAGAAGCTGGTTGGGCATTTTTTATATGTGTTGTTCCGGTTCTGCTGGATTTAGGAGAATTTGTGGGGGGCTTTTCCACTTCTTCTTCCTCACTTTTGGATTTCGTTCCGTAATAATAGTCTGAGTAATACCGGTAGTTGCCGTAGTAATCTGATCTATGCTTTGGGATACGATTGAAGACAACCCCAATAACATTCGCATTTACCCTTTTTAGCTGTTCATAAGTAGCCCAAGCAGCATCTCGCTGAGTTTGACCCGGGTTGATGACGATGATTACAGCATCGGCGATAGAGGCTAAGATGGAAGTGTCCGAAACCAGAATGGGAGGGGAATCAACGATGACTATATCAGCCATTTGCTTGGCTTCCTCGATAAAATCGCGCATTCTTTTTGACGCCAGCAGTTCCGAGGGGTTTGGCGGCAATACCCCGCTGGGAATTACAGATAAAAGTGTATTGCGCCAGGAGCGAAGAGCAGTTTGAATCGGACGCTGACTGACCAGTATGTCACTCAAGCCAATCCGATTGGGTACTGCCAAAAAGCGGTGGACTTTTGGCCGCCGGAGGTCTGCATCTACCAGCATGGTTCTTTTACCGCTCTGTGCGATGGTGGCAGAAAGATTTACTGATATGGTGGTTTTTCCCTCGCCTGGGCTCGGGCTGGTGATTGCCAGTGTTTTAATGGGTTTGTCTAATCCAGAGAATTCAATATTTGTCCGCATTGTACGGAACGCCTCGGCAACCGGAGACCGTGGTTGTACAGTCACGTAAATTTCCGGCTTGTCGTTATTTTTTCTTCGGTTGCCCATATCTCCAACAAAAGCCATTACAGGAACATTCATCAGAGCTTTAATATCTTCCGGAGACTTGACTGTATCATCCAGATATTCGATCAGAAAGACGATCCCCAGGACGAGGAGCAGTCCAATCAGCCCACCAAGAACCGCATTAACCAGCGGTCTTGGGCGAATAGGTTTTTCCGGAATGCCGGCGACTTCGACCGGAACGATATTAGGCGTGGTGCTCAGGCGAGCCAGCCGGACAGACTCGTAACTGCCGAGCAAGTTGGAGTAGATTTGTTGGTAAAGCGCGAGTGTATTTCGCATCTGGTCGAGGCGGCTAGTATCTGTTCCCGTTCCAGCGACTGTATTTCCAGAACTAATAAGGTTTAAAGAAATCTGCTGATAGAACTTGAGAGTGGACTGCAATTGCTCGAGCGTTAATTTCTTTTCTTGCAGGGCAAGGTGTTGTTCAGGTGAAAGCGAAGCAGGGTCATTGCTCCCGCCAATGGCTGTTATTTCTTGCTGTTTTTGAAGTACTTCATTCTGGAGGGCTGTAATTTGTTTTTGAACCTCATCTTGTTGATGCTTTAAGGATTCTTCTGATTCTGCTGCGATATCTTGTTGCAGACTGGCAATCTGATTTTCAACCTGTTTTAATTGGGTTTGAAGGCTTTGTTCGGACGCAGAAAACCGGCTGGATTGAATGATTTCATTTTGCTCAATTAAAACTTGCACCAGACCATTGGCAATGTTGGCTGCCCGCACAGGGTCGTTATCATCCACGGTGATACGAATGATCAATGTATCGCGAATTAATTGCCCCCCAATTTGTTCAGGCTCGATTTTATAGTCCAATTGGGAGCCGACCGCAGTCAATACAGGTTCCGTTGTAAGTAACTGAATATAAGTTTGGGCTAATTGCTGGTCGCTGAGATAAGTAAATTCACTCGTCTTAGAATCTGGGGGACGGGAAACCAACAATTTAGTGGTTGCCTGGTAGACCGGAGTCAGATATTGGCTGGCAATATAACTGGCAATTGAAAATACCACTAACCCAATGATCAGCAACCAGGCTCTTCGTTTTAGGATGGCAATATATTGTTTGATTTCCATGTGCGGTTTCCTCTCAACTCTAGTATGCGCCAGCCCGTTGGATAACAACAGGGATGGTTCGTAGGAGTATATAGATATCCATCCAGATTGACCAGCGTCTAATGTAATATTCGTCAAGCCGAACACGATGAGCATAGCTTAAATTGCTTCGACCGGACACTTGCCATAAGCCTGTCAAGCCAGGTTTTACCTGTATATAGAGACTGATATTCTCTTCGTATTTGAGAGTCTCAGCCTGTATAATTGGCCGCGGTCCTACCAGGCTCATTTCCCCTTTGATGATGTTCCAGATTTGGGGCAGTTCATCCAGGCTACTTTTACGGATGAATCTCCCAACTCCTGTGACGCGCGGATCGTTTTTGAGTTTATGGGATTCATTCCATTCGGCACTCAACTCAGGGTTTTGCTGCAAGCAATGCTGCAAAACTTCATCGGCATTATGTACCATAGTTCTAAATTTCCATAGAGTGAATTCCTTTCCTCCTTGTCCTATACGCCGATGTCCGTAAAAGACACCCCCCTTGGAATCCAGGCGAATTGATAAAGCAATACACGCGAACAGAGGGACAAGCAGAGGAGAAGCGATGAAGATAAATAAGATTTCAATAGCACGCTTAAGCGTTTGTTGGAGTGGGTTTAGCAAGTTGCATTCCACTTCCAAACCTAGCAAGCCCTGAAAATCATGCGGAACAACTGCCGATCCCCCCACCCATTGAAAAGATGAGGTCTGAATGAGGTGCCGAATGCCAAAGATGCGCTCATTGATGAAACTGGCGCGAAAGTGAGAAGCAATATCTGATGTTACCAGAATAGCCGTATAGATATAAATGTTTGACAGGATCTTTTCATCCTGGATTAACCTTTCGAGGGGCAAAACAGGGATATCATGGGCAGTTTTTTGGGCATGTTCTCCATCAAAGATAATTACGGGGAGAAAACCCAAAGTTGGATTGTTTTTTAGATAACGGTAGATTTCTTTCCCCTGAGGGCCGAATCCGATCAAGGCAATCGGTTCCCCCCAAAGATTTAAGGAGTGGAAAAGATGACGAGTGACCCGGCGACCGACAGGTACAAGGAAGAGAGCAAAAATCCAGAAGAAGGAAAAGATCAGGCGGGAGTAAGAGATGGATGTCTGCGCCCAGAAAGTGATCGTGGCAAGCAAGGGCAGAACGATGCTCGTTGCAATGGTGAGTTTCTGAAGCTCGCTAACTACATCCATCCCAATAGCGGGGTAAAGGCTGCTAATGTAATAAACCGCGATAAAGATCAGCACGATCGGCGCAAGTGCGAGGTATTCCTGATATTCTCTCAGCCCTTCGCCGATGAGCGCACGGAGGACTACCGAAATTACACCCGCGATCATCAAACTGCCGATGTCTGAGACCATTAAAAGAATGGACATCCAAAGCCTTGCGTAACGTCGGAAGAAGAGACGGGTTCGAAAAAAATTAGAGAGTATATCTATAGAGACCACCTCAGGCATTCCATTAACCCTTTGCTTGTGTAGAGTATATGATTACTTGCTCGAATTTGCTGGCAATTTGTTGGATGTTAAAATTCTCCTGTGCATAAAGACGCCCATTGTTCCCAAACAACAGCCTCTCATCCCGATTCTCGTATAGAAAATCCGCAGCCTGGAGGAATGCAGTCTCGTCATCGGGTGGCGTCACAAGGCCTGCACACTGCTCTTGAATGATCCGGGCAGCCAGGTTGTTGGAAGATACGGCAAGGAGCTGAGGCCTTGCAGCGCATAAGTTGGTCAATACTTTTGAGGGGACAGAGAAATCCCCAGCATCTGAATTGAGAATAGTTACAAGAACATCCCCGGAAGCGAGAACCTCCGGCATTTCTTCATAGGGTTGGTAGGGAAGAATTTCCAAGTTGGACAGGTTTAGGTCCGATTTGATTTTAAGTAGCCATTCTGCCCCCGGACCTTCCGAGATTACCAAAACACAGACTTCCGGAGAACTCTCCTTGTAGTGTTGTGCCAGGGCTGATATTAATCCGGGCGTGTGTTTCATGCCCAGGGTGCCAGTATATAAAAAGCAAAAGCGGTCAGCAATGTGATGCCGTTTTGCCCACGCATTTTCTTTCGGTTTAACAGAGTAATCCGATATTGGCGCCCAATTTTGAATCACCCAAATTTTTGCATCTTCTCTTGCCCAGGGCCGGATTTTTGCCGGAAAATCCTCTGATATCAGAACCAGTGCATCGCTCCCTTTGAGTAATTTCCTTTCGAGGTAAATATGGTATCTGCCAATAAGGTGGCCGAGAACGGGGAATTTTCGGGAGAGAATTTTATAAGCAGCCTGACCATTCAGGTCTTGCACCCAAAAGATATACGGCATGTGATTTTTTTTACAATCGGACAAGATAATGTTTTGAGAGTCTAAGGGTGTATTTGCTGAAAGAACAACTTCCACACCGGCCTTTTCTAACTCTTTAGCGAGAAGATGTCCGTACTCAATCTCTTGCATCCAGCGATTGAAAAGCGAATACTTTTGCAGCTTTTTCCGCGTGTGAATGGGCTGAATAAAAAAACACGCAGGGTCGTCAGCGCTTTTAAGTAAATCGCCCTTTGGGGTATTGTTGTGACCGCAGTAGTAATGGGTGACAGTATGACCCCGGCGTGCTAGTTCGCGGCTTAATTGGACTTGAAAAGGGTGTCCTGCGTAATCATGAACGCCAATACGCATGGTTATTTGCTTAGCCTTTCTGCGACCTGTTTTTCAATCCACTGATATGTGTGGCTTAACCCTTCTTCCAGGGAAATTTCTGGTGCCCAATTCAATACTTGTTTTAAGTGGCTGTTATCTGAGTTGCGTCCGCGTACGCCTTGGGGGCCCTCAATATGTTTTTTTTGCAAGTGAACGCCTGCGATTTTCATGATGATATCAGCGAGTTGGTTGATGGTCACCATGCGGTCCTGACCGAGATTGAGAGGTTCCGAGTAATCTGAAAGCATTAATTTATATATCCCAACCAGGCAATCATCAATATAACAGAAAGAGCGAGTTTGTTCCCCGTCTCCCCAAATTTCGATTTCTTTTGCGCCGGTGAGCCGGGCATAGGCAATCTTTCGGCACAAGGCGGCTGGCGCCTTCTCGCGTCCGCCTTCCCAGGTACCATAGGGTCCAAAAATATTGTGAAATCGAACCACCCTCGTTTCAATGCCATACTGCTGGCGATAATGCTGACACATGATTTCGGAGTAGAGTTTTTCCCATCCGTAGGCATCCTGTGGCTGGGCAGGGTAGGCATCCTGCTCTTTTAGCGGGGTTACATTTGGATTTGTTTGCAAAAATTCTGGGTAAACGCAGGCAGAAGAGGTGTAAAATAATTTTTGAACGCCATTTAAACGGCTTGCTTCCAGTGTTTGTAAATCAATCAAGGTGTTATTGCGCAGAATTTCAGCGTGATAAATTGAGATGTACCCCATCCCCCCCATATCGGCAGCCAAAGCATATACCTGGTCAGCCTCCCTGGTCGCGCGGAGACAATTTTCCCATTGTCGAAGATCTAAGATTTCAAATTCATCAGCATCAGATATTGAAAATTCCGGTGCTTTAAGATCAACACCACTTACCCAATACCCCAACTTTTTAAGATAGGTGACCAAATGATGGCCGATAAAACCGCCTGCCCCTGTAACGAGTACTCTGGTTGTAGTCATTGTTTTTCCTTATTTGCGGGGATAAAAAACATAACTGTGGTTATCCAATAATTCTTCCGGCTCTACCTCCGCGTTGGTTTTAAGTAACATCCCTTTCTTATCATAGCCTGAATCCTCTATTATTTTGATAAATTCAGAGCGGTTAACATTTCTGTGAACTTCAACGACGAGAATGGGATGGTCTTTCAAAAGAATTTGGCGCATTCCTGCAAGTACGCTGATTTCCATTCCTTGCACATCCATTTTAACTCCGTTGATTTTTATTCCTGGGGTACAAATTTGATGCCAGAGTTGGTCCAAGTTAATGGAGATAAATTGTTCCATCACTTCTGTAGAGTTGAGAGTGCTGTCCACCATGCCCCGCGTATAGGGAAGCCGGGAAATCTTAAACGAAGCTTGCCCGTCAAGCCCTAAGGGAAGGATAGTAAGTTGAGAGAGCCGGTTAATTCTTTTGGTTTGATTGAGATACCCTGCTGTGGTGAGTGCCGGTTCAAACGCAAAAACTTGACCTTGCGCGCCTACGCACCGGCACAAGAAAAGAGAGGTATACCCATAATGCGCACCGATATCGAGCCAGGTCTGCCCTTCTTTAACGTTTTGCGAAAAAAAGTCAAGCAGGTCTTTTTCAGTATACCCGACAATAGCGGCAGGATATTCGTACCAAGAGGTAACGATTTTTGCACCCCGCAGCCGGCCGCTTAAAATGCGGTGAGGTTTTATGTTTTTCGGTAACATGGACCGTACGATTTTCTTAAAAAAGTGCATTGTAATTTGGCGGAACCGCCTCCTTATTAAGTACTCTTTGAATGGCATTCTCTAAATTTTGTGCACATTTTGGCCAAGTGAAACGGGCGGCCAAAGCCTTGCCTTTTTCGCCCATTGTTGATCTTTTATCGGGGTCTGCGAGCAGCTTGAGGATTTCTTCGGCAAACAGGCGCGGATCAAGTGCCAGGGCAGCACCTGCCCCTTCCTGCTCGATCAACTGCGCATAGTTGATAGAATTAGAAACCACCACAGGCAAACCGGTGGCCATTGCCTCAAAAACGGAGAACCCGAAATTTTCCGCATGAGAAGGAAGGACGTAGATGCTTGCATCTGCAAAGGCATTTGCTTTGTCTTGTCCGAGCAGCAACCCGGTAAAAATGACGGATTTGCTTATCCCCTTGTGCTCTGCCATCCTTCTAATCTTGTTTCCATATTCCAGCGGGTCGTCACCCCCGGCGATGACAAGAATTAAATCGGGCTTTTCCAGTAGGGCCTGCTGAAAGGCGGAGAGAAGTAACTCCAGACCCTTTTTGGCGTTTATCCGAGCTAAAAATAGGATGAAATCCGCCTTGCTGCCGCCTAAATATTTTTCTCTAAAGCATCCTTTATGCCCTTGTATATTATTTGGGTCAAAGCCCAATGGGATGATAGTGGATGGCGGGAAGAGGTTAAGGTCTTCGGTTTCGTGTTGTTCGCCGGGCGCTGTAAAGAACAGAATAGAAGCCTGGTTCAATATAGACCGGACAAACAGATAGTCATAGACAAGTTTTTTGCGTCTGCCGACTTTCCTTTGGAAAGGCGCCAAAACACCATGAAGCCATAGGCCGTATGGAATATGTGCTTTTTTTGCCAGCCAATATCCTGCAAGTACTGGAAAGGAATAAAGGGAGTGCAGTAAAATAAAATCTGTGCCTTGAAGTTCTTTTCTTAAACTGTTCAAGATGGCAGGAGAGAAAGACCACCTTCCAATGGAAGGAAAGTCAAGGATTCCAAAGAACCCACCAGAAATGCGAAGGGGATACTGCCGGGCGGAGAGAGGGATGCGGTATTTCTCGTACCCCGGATTGATTGTGCCACCAATGACTACACGGAGATCGTGCCCGCGTTTAGAGAGGCTTTTTGCAATGCGGGGCGCAGAAGGAATCCCCATCCCCCCATATTTTGGATTTGCGCCTTCAACAAAAGAAATAATTTTCATGACACGTCGCGGGAAAAACTATGATTGAAGGTTGGTGCTTATCCATTTTTGCAGGACATATAGGTACCAGGGTCTCACCCAAGATGTTTTTCCCTCCAGGAAGTTATTCCAAATGATTCCGGTCGTTTCTGGATTAAAGAATCGCGGATTTAATGAATTAGGGTTGAGAAGGATATCCTCCAATTCCGGTTTCAGAGAGCCGCCTAACCAGTGCTTAAAAGGCAGGTGAAATACTTGTTTTTTACGATGGATGATTTCGGGCGGAAGGTTGCCAATGGCTTCAACCAGCAAGGACTTGGGTACATTGCCTTTGCTTTTTATATTTCCGGGCAGCGAGAGCAGAAATTCGACGAGCTGATGATCCAGGAAGGGTTCACGCAGTTCTAAAGAGTGCGCCATACTCATGCAGTCCGAATCGCGTACGATGATGTTCCTCAAATAATCCGTCAGTTCAAGGATGGAAACCTGGTTAAATTTATCTTGCGAGATTAACCCGGCTTCCATATTGCCAACAGCAGGTGGAAGTCCGGGGATTAAGAGTTGCCGGTTATCTGGTGAAAACAATTCACGAATGAGGGAATAAGCTTGAGGATAGTCTTGCGGACTTTCGAGCCAGCGCACGATTTTATAAGTGCGGCTGTTGTTTTTGAAACTGGCTTTGAGCGCAGTTCTGACAAGCTGTCCGAGCCAGGAGGGCGCCGTCGCGCGAAACTTTTCGAGAAGCGGTGTCCACCGGAAACTTGGATATCCGCCAAAAACCTCGTCGCCGCCGATACCGGATAATACAACAGTAAGGCCGGTTTCACGTGCTGCTTTTGAAACAAAATACGTATTGATGCCGTCAAAAGTGGGCTGGTCCATGGCTGCTAATGCCTGTGGGAGGATATTGACCATCTCGCTTGAGGTTAACAAGACTTCGGAATGCCGCGTTTGGTAATGCCTGGCAACCAACTGGATCGAACCTGCTTCTGAATAGTCCCTTTCGTTAAAAATGATTGAAACGGTGTGGGGAGCTTGTTTCAGTCCATCCGTTGCCAGCGAGACGATGGAAGAAGAATCGACGCCTCCGCTTAGAAAGATTCCGAGAGGAACATCGCTCACCAGCCTTAGCTGAACCGACTCAGTTAGTTTTTCTCGTAATTGTTGGATAATCTTTTCCCGCTTCCAGTCCGTATACTGCTCATCAATTTCGTTGGGAGGGTGCCAGTAAGAGGTAATTTTGAGTTCGGTATCCTGGTAGGTGGCAAAGCATCCAGCAGGCATTGCAAAGACCTGGTGGATAATCGTCCATGGATCACGCACCCCTCCCAGTGCCAGGTAGCTATCCAACCCCTCCGGCGATAGCTCCTTTGAAATACAACCGCTGGCGAGTAAAGCGCGCACCTCGGAAGCAAACATTAGAAGACCTTGCTGTTGATAATAATAAAGCGGCTTGACACCTAAGCGATCTCTTACCAGGTAGAGCAAATTCTTCTGCTCATCCCATAGCGCGAACGAGAACATTCCCCGGAAACGGTGAATGCACTCGATTCCCCATTCGGAGTATGCTTTTAGAATCATCTCGGTATCTGTGCCGGAAGTAAAAGTGTGCCCTTTTGTTTTTAGAAGGTGTTTTAAATCGAGAAAATTGTATATTTCACCGTTGTATACGATTCGATTGCCTGTTGGAGTATCCAGCATGGGTTGATGACCAGCCGCGGTTAGATCTAGAATGGACAAACGAGTATTGCCTAATCCCAAAACGCCGCCGCGGATCTTTTGGAAATGATGCCCTATATCATTGGGGCCACGGTGACGCAATTTCTCCGTCATGAGATATACGATTTCCTGAATGTTCAGGCTGTCGTTGTCTGTTAGAATCCCGCTAATTCCACACATGCTTTGTTATTCCTGTGACTGCTCATTCGGTTAAGATTTGCTGATACAACGAAAACAGACTCTTGACAACCTTTTGCCAGTCAAACAACTGTGCCCTGGCAAGACCCTTTTCAACCATAAGAGATTTCCATTCTTCATTGCCAAACATTTGTACAAGAGCGTCTGCCAGCGCTTCTATATCCTCCGGGTCGCACAAAACACCTGCATCTCCAACAACCTCAGGGAGTGAGGCTGATTTCGAGGTAATGACAGGGACGCCGCATGCCATTGCTTCTAGGGGTGGCCAGCCAAATCCCTCGTAAAGGGAAGGGAACAGAAGGCAATCTACACAGTTGTACAAATCTGCCATTTGTTTCAAGGGAACATTGTCAAAACAAATATGCGATTGTTCAAAGTGATTCGCGTGAATGGCTTGATACCACTCTGCTGTAGGAGGCCCTACTTTAATGAGCAGACAAGGTTTTCTTGTGATTTTTCTGAAAAGTGCGGCTGCTTCGACAGCCTTCCGTTGGTTTTTATAAAATTGAGAGCCTGACAACAGAATGCGGAATGCGCCATTATCCGGCAAACCCCACTGGTGGCGTACCAGTTCTTTCTGCAAGGGAGTATAAGGTTTGAAATATGGATCAATGCCGTAAGGGATAACCGAAATTTTTTTAGGATCGCATTTCAATCTTGAGACCAAATCTTTTTTTGTATTTTGGCTGGCAGTAACGAGGTGGCGCGCACGCGGCAGTGCCTTAAATGAGAGCAGGTTTAACCAAGGCTTTCGCCCTCGTGTTATTCCTGGAATGTGTCCTTGCCAACGTAAGAGGGGAATCAGATCATGAACTGTTACAATGGTTTTTTGAGGATCAAGAACGTATAAAAGGTGCCCATAGGCGTGATCGAGAATATGGTTGATGGTCCCGCTGCGATTTTTTGCCTGGAGCGGATAAAACAAGTAACGGGCAAAGCGCATTGCCCAAACACTGTTTCCAATATGTATGTGCTTGGTGGGGGTATAGTTGACCCAATCCATTTCATTTGGGTGAGCCTGGTTCAGATGATTCCAGAGGCCGTCCGCATAACGTTCCATGCTCATACGGCAGTCTTCTCGGAAGTCTCTAAATAGAACTATCTGTGCCATTCAATCCCTTACCCGATTTCTTCATTGGTCAACTTACTCTTGAAAAAATTCAAGTTCATGTAGAAAGAAATGAGAATAACAAAAAGCAGCTGTTTCAGCAGTTCAACGATACCGGTTATCAGTTGGGTTTCAAATATTAAATAAAAATTGACAAATATTATGATATAGGAAAATATTGGCGGTATTTTTTGGGCAAGAGGAAGAGAGGCGGGGCGTTTTATCAAGTAGTGATGTGCAAATCGGTACAATAAACCAAAAATAAATAGACCGGCAATTACAACCATCAGTCCGCCGTGCTGGTAGAGGTCTGCGGGGGTGGAAATGGCAAAAGAAGTGGGGCCAGTGACATCGAAATAGGTCTGTGCAAATTTTGATCCCAACTCAATTGGTTTATCCGGCCAGATAAAGCGGGGGATAAAAGCGTAAGCTGGGATGAGGAGATAATCGGTGATGCCGAGGTAGTGAGCGGGGAAGGAATAGATGATGACGGCGAAGGAGTCGAGCAGGTGGGAGCGGATCATGACGAAATTGAGGGTAAGGTTGAGGTAGGCGGGGATGGTGGTGGAGGCGAGGGAATCGATTGTTTGGGTGGAGCGGGTGAGGAAATCGGAAGATGGGAGATTGCGGTAAATGCCGATGACGGGGAAGATGATGATGAAGATGAGGAGGATGGCGAGGAGGATTTGGCGGGGGCGGATGGGATGGTTGAGGTAGTGCTGGCACATCAGGATGATGAGGATGGCGAGGATGAGTTCGAACTTCCCGTTGCTCCAGACAAGGGCGTAGAGAATTTGGAAGGGAAGGGCGAGGAGGAGGGCGAGGCGGAACCAGCGCTGGTGCGGGGAGTGGACGAAGGAATAGATTGCGATGAGGATAAGGGCATAGGTGGTGAGCTTGCCGAGGGCGATGGGGAAGTAGGAGAGAGAAGAAGGCACGATTTGGAGGAAGGCAAGCCAGCGTCCGAGGGAGCCGAGGGTGTAGAGGAGGAGGATTTTGAGGAGGCTGGGATTATCGGGCCACTTGAAGGGGAGAGGGGGTAAGGTGGAGGCAAGTTTGCGGGCGAAGGGGAGGTAATAACCGAGGAGGAGGAAAGCGAAGCCGATGTTGGTGTAAAGGAGGGCTTTGACGAAAGTGTCCCAGTAGCGGAGGGAGCCCATGATAGCGGAGGGGTTGGCGAGGACGTAGAAAGCGCGCAGGACAAAATGGAGGATATAGGAAGCGGAGGCGAGGTAGATGAAAGAGAACCAGTCGAAGCCATCGAAGCGGCGGCCGATGAAGAGGGGGATGACAGCCAGGAGGAGGAGGGAGAGGGAGAGAGCGACGATAGAGAGGGAGGAACTGGTGGTCAGCCAGCTTCCGCGCAAGAGACTGTGGTTGTTGAACAGGAACAGGATCAGCAGCAGTATCACTGTGGCAAAAAACGCCAACAGCGGTAAAACCGGCCAGCGCGGTCTAACGCGCTTATTTTCCAGAGGTGGCAGCGTTTTCAAATTTTCGTCCGATTGAGATTATCCGTGTCTGCATAAACAGCGCAAGAAGGCTGGTAAAAAATAATTGTTTCAGGAATTCAGTCATCCCTGAAATAAGCGCAGTTTCGTATACTAAATAGAACTGGACAAAGACAATAATGTAGAAGAGCAAGCCTGGCAAGCGATCCGCCAGTGGCTTGGAAATATTTTTTCGGATTAGATATTCATGACTAAGGCGATAAAGAAATCCAAAAATTAGAAGTCCGAAAAGAACCGCGATGAAGCCGCCGTGCTGGTAGAGGTCTGCGGGGGTGGAAATGGCAAAGGCGGTTAATCCATTGGAATTAAAGTAGTCGCGGGCAAAGTCCTTGCTGATGTCAATTGGTTTATCCGGCCAGATAAAGCGGGGGATAAAGGCGTAAGCTGGGATGAGGAGATAATCGGTGATGCCGAGGTAGTGAGCGGGGAAGGAATAGATGATGACGGCGAAGGAGTCGAGCAGGTGGGAGCGGATCATGACGAAATTGA
>JADLFQ010000084.1 GCA_020845515.1 Anaerolineaceae bacterium
AACCAAGTGTATAGACAGGAATTGCGGTTTCCGGTTTAAAATTGTCTTCAATCCATTCCAGGGCTTGGGCGAACGGCATACGCTTCAAGAAACTGCTTAAGGACTTTAAAGCACTTTCTTTTTGTTCATTTGTGTTAAGGGGCAGGCACCCTAGAGGGGTTAAAATTTCAGAACGTTGTTCCAGAAAAATGATATGATGTAGTTTATCCCACCAAAAGATATTTTTGCCCACAAAATCTGTTGCCACGAAAAGAATTGGCTGGATATTTAATCTGTGAGTTATCGGGTGAATATATTCTTTGAAATCAAGATAACCATCATCTACCGTGATCAAGACTGCGTCTTTCGGCAAGATTTTACCTGTCCGAATAGAATCCAGCACTTCTTCCGCATTAACCGGGTGGTATTTACGGCTGATGAGTTCCATTTGTTTTTGGAATTCTACAGGAGATGTACTGATTACATTTCCTCCAAGCCAAGGACGATGCTCTGGGTAATCGACACGATGGTAATTGAGGACATAAAGAAGATTATCTTTGTTTTGGAAATTAAACAAAGAGCCTTGCAGCAGGGATATAATCCCTGCTGCATCAGCCACACTAAATAAGAGATTCTTCTTTGAGGTTATTAGCTGCTCCAGAATAATTAGATTTCCATTAGCTTCTTGAGCGCCGAGAGAATACGACGATGACAAGCAGCAGCACAATTAACGCAGTTACTGCGAGAACTGCCGGGATGACCCATGCAGGTGTGCCGACAGGTGCTTGGGTGGTTTGTGGAGAGGTCTGCGTTGCTTTTACAGCTTCTGCAGGTACAAGAGTTGCCGAAAGTCCGCTCCCAACACTTAGCCGTGAATTACTCGATAGGACTTGCGTTTCATGGGCAACTACAAAGTCGCCACCTATGCGACTGCGAAGTTCCGGCTTCAGGATGGCATCGCCTGCCCATGCCAAACCTTGATCTGTGCTCCCCAATACTGCCATAACCGTACGGTTCGTGTTCCAGGGTGCGGGCAGCCATTGCAAGTACCCTAAGCTCGCATCGGCTGGCAGGCGATAAACGATCGGAAATCCCCGCTCTGTGGCCACATTACTGCCTTCATCAAACGGTGCGGGCAGGCTGGAGCTCAATTCGCTGATGACAGGCAACTCGCTGGCCTTTCCCACAACCAATAAATCATATTGCCCGCGAGCGTCCTCAGAAGGATTATCGAACATTACTTTCAAGCCTACGAGGTTGCCAAATGTCAGGCTGCCCAAATTGAGGGTGAGCTTGCTAGCGGTATTCCATGCAACCGGGTCCTTTTGAGGTAAAACGATACCGAGGGTTCCCAAGGTTGGGCTGGAGGTGAAGGGTAAGGGATAGGATGTCAGGTTTAGGGCCTGGGTTGCTTCGGGCTTGGGGGCAGTCAGGGGCAAATGCAACAGTGTTGTATCCACGAGAGTTGTCCATAAGCCGTTGCTCACAAATTCGGAGCACAGATTGCTAGGCGCCATATCTGCATCAATTCTCAAAAAATTATCCCCAGGGCGAATGACATAGGGAGGGATCGCCACCCGCGTTGTGGTTATTGCTGTATTCTGATCAGAAAAACGGACGCCGCCTATTGTCTGATCGTTGACAGACAAGACCATTCCAGAGAGTTCATAATCTAATAGCGCAGAATGGTTAAAGACCAGGTCAAGATAAGCCCCATCTTGCGCGACTTGACCGACAGGAACATAGAAACGATAGGACTGAGATTGAATGCCCAAGCCCGACAATGTCAAAGTTGGGTAACCGAGATCTTTGATCGTACGGTTTTCTGCAACAGAGGCGGCCAGGATACTCTGCTGCACATCTGCCACAACTGCCAAGCTTGTAGAACCAGTAGTGCGAATGTTGCCGGAGCTAAGCGCCTGTGCAGCCTTGACTACCCCGATATCGCTATTACCGCCAATAATGTACATCAGCCGCTGAGGATTGAATGTTGAATTAATTACCTGGACGATTCCATCATCAGGTTGGAGGCCATTTAATGTGAAGGCGCTCCCATTGCTGGGAGCAGGCAGGCTGGCACCTTGTAAATCCGAAAAACTACTGGCTTTGCCCACATATATTAAATGTGCACCCTGGCGATCTTCATTTGAGAGAAGGCTGGGGGTGGTTAAAGTTAAGGGAATCCGCCCGGTCGTTAGTCTTCCCAGGCCGGCTGAAATCGTCAAAGCCGCCTGAAGTTCTTCAGCAGTCGGAGAATCAGGCACAATGAGTTTAACCGGTGTCGGTGCAAACGCGCTGCTTAGGTAAAGCGGGCGAGGGAATGTAGCCAGGGAAGCCGATGGGATTGCCTGGGCGTGGGGAAGGATTATTTTGGAGTCCGAACGTACGACAACGGTTGTTTCGTGAAAATCAAGGAAGCAATCAACAGCCGCATCCAAAAAGAGAAAGAGCTCATGACGCCCGTCTGTCAAATAAGGAGTAAGCGCTTCTGGAGTGATTGGGATTGTTACCGTGCGTTCTCCCGTCCAGTCAATTAATAAAGTCGTTAAGATTTTGTCATTGAAGGAAACGTCCATTGTCGCGCCGCTACCTTGAATGGTTTGACCTGTAATTTCCGAAATACCGCGGAAAAAACGGGCATCAATTTTAAGAACGAGTTGAGCCCCATCAGATAGTTGCCAATCGGCGGGCACGCTAAAGGTAGCAGTAAAAGAATCAAATGGCCCGCGCATAGCTGTGTCGGGGATCTCGAGTTTGCTTAACGAAATCTCGTTCTCAGAAAGCGTCGTACTCCCGGACGGAGAAACGAGGGTGGGTGTAGGCGTCTCCACTTGAGCGAATGTGGTTTGTGACGGAAGAAACAACAAACCAAAGACCAGGGTGGTAAGGGTGGTAAGAAGTACTAATTTTTTCATGTGTTTATTCGCGCCATCTCTGGCGCTCCTCCTTTGATGAAAAGATGCGGACACGATTATCATCTGAAATAAAGAAGCGGTGCAACTTATCTCTCTTCCTTGTTTAAGAATTTGTAATCCAAATTTACATTTTGCGATTTTTCCTCTTGCCGGTTTACTTTTTTCCAGGCCGCCTGCTGTTTGCCAAATAAATAACGGAAGAAACCATTCAAAGCGGCATAATTGCTGTTCACAAGGAAAGAGGGAAGATACAGGAGCTTTCCAATCCAACCCTTTCCATGGATTAAGTTTCCTAATAGGGCTGCCAGATAAAATAAGCCCTGCAAACCAAGCAGATATACGTTAAATGGCGACGCTAGCCATAACCAGCGGATGTTCTCTGCTTGTGGGGGACAAACAACTGCAATCAGGTTAAATGCAAGAGCGGATATCATGAGCATTGGAACGAAAGGACGCAGGAATTTATGAGAGACAATTTGCCAAACAACAAGTAAATTATCCCAATGGAGTAATTTAACTGCCATTCCAATTGCCTGATAACGACCTGCAATAATACGCGTGCGGCGTGCAATTTCATCTTTGGCAGACGCCGAAATGCTTTCATACGAAATCGCGTGCGGTTCATAGATCACACGAAATCCCTGCCGGACCACTTGCATCAGTATATAGAAGTCATCATTGATCAACTTTGGCGGCGGTTCCACAAATAAATTTCTACGAACGGCAAGAATTTCTCCCGCCACTCCCGTACAAGAACCCAAGTGTGTCTCATGTTTTTTTATATAAGATTCGTATTTCCAATACAACCCTTCGGAAGCGTCCAACACTTCTTTGTTTTCTATAATATGCTTCGCACCGCTGACTGCCCCAACTGCGGGGTCTGCAAAAGGTGCGACAAGCAATTTTAGAGCATCCATCTTATAATAGTTATTGGCGTCTGAAAAAATGACAATCTCTCCTCGAACGACCTGCATTGCTCGTGTGATTGCAGCCATCTTCCCTAATCTTTCTGGAATAAAACTTAGTTCGACGCCTTGCAGACTGAAGCTTTGAACAATTTCCGCAGTACGATCGTTTGATCCATCTGCTGCGACGAGGATTTGAAGCAGGTCTTTGGGATAGTCGAGAGCAAGGGCATTTTTAATTTTGCCCGCAATAACGTCTTCCTCGTTATAGGCAGCGATCAACAAGGTGAGTGGCGGAGAAATGGATTGTCTCTTAATGGGCCTTGTGAATATCCTGGCAAGCAAGGTCACGATTAAAGGATATCCAGCATATATATATATGATTGCAATAACAGAACACCAGAAGAGGATACCTATCATGCTTTCCCCCCTTCTTCTTTTGCTATTCTCTCGTACAATTCGCTCAGTTTATCAACTGCCATCTCTAACGAAAAACGTTCTACAACCTGTTTTCTTCCCTCTTGTCCCATCCTTTTCCGCATTGCAAGATCGGCCAGCATTTTTAATGCTGCTTCTTCTAAAGCGGGTAAATCGTCTGTGGGGACCAATAAACCTGTTATCTTGTCCTCTAAAACTTCAGGTGTTCCACCTACGGCAGTGGCAACCGCAGGAAGACCACATGCCATTGCTTCCAGCAGCGAAACGGGCAAACCTTCCGCCCAAGAGGGGAGGATAAATAAGTCGGATACCTGCAAGTAGGGAAGAACATCTTTTATATTCCCCAGCATTTTTACGCCATTGGACTGTTTCGATTTTAATTCCTGTTCTTGCGGACCGGTCCCGAGCATCAGAAGCAGAGATTTTGGAAATACCTTGTAAATCTGAGGCCATATTTCCAAAAGGTTTTCGGGTCTTTTCTCCCGAGAAAGCCTTCCAGTATAGATCGCGATAACCGCGTCGGGGGGAAGGCTCAATCTCCGGCGGAGATTCTCCCGCGTCTCTTGTCCTTGTACCGAAGAAAGTGGTCTGAAGTGCTCCGTGTCAACGGCGTTTGGTATATTCACCAGCTTTTTTGAGCTGACTCCAGTTGCTTGCAACTCTTGACTTATTAAATTGCTGATCGTAACAAAATAATCCACGCTGCGGCGAAAAATTTCGAGACGTTGTTCTCCCAACAGCTTATTTCGCAGACGTTTCACGTCCCCAAAATTTCCACTACTGTGCGTGGTTACCACTACTGGTTGTTTCAATATGGCCTTGGCTGCAACTGCCGTCGTTGTTGCCGAAAATAGTTCATGCGCATGGAGGATGTCGGGCTTGATTTTCAGAAGAAGCGCGATGGCGGAAAGCGTATAAGAAAAAGAGGCAACCGGTTTGGGGCCTGGAACCGGCAGACGATGGACGGGCACTCCCTCAACCAATTCATACGAAGCCAAACCGGGCTGACGGCGAGTTAAAATGTGGACGTCCATCCCCCTTGATTTCAGGCGCGGAGCTATAGATCCCAGCTGCCGTTCTGCGCCTCCAACTCTCGGGTAATAGCCGTTAATCATCATAGCAATCTTGAGCCCCTCACGCATAGGTCGGTCTCAACTGTGGGGTAACTTGCGCGTAAAGCTCCAACATCCGGCGACACCAATTATCAACGTTGTAGTCCGTCTCGATTCGCTTGCGAGACATCTGCCCGTATTGCAAACGTAGGGCTTTATCCTCTAGAAGTTTTATTACCGCCGCCGATAGTTCCTGAGAAATGCGCGGTGCCACCAAAAGGCCAGTTTGATCAGATAGAACCCACTGGGCATCTCCAACCTTGGTGGCAATGACTGGCAAACCAGCCGACATAGCTTCCAAGATTGCAACCGACATCCCCTCCCAGTGGGACGAGCTGACATAAATATCTGCAGCAGGTAAAATGCGCATAATATCATTGCGCTCGCCCAGAAGGAAAACAGAATTCTGAAGATTCAAGCGAGCAATTGTTTCTACAAGAAATGAATGCAATTCGCCATCACCCACAAGTGCCAGTGCTGCCTGTGGATAGCGTACACAAACTTCCGAAAAGGCTTCGAGGAGTGTGTCAAAACCTTTAGGGGGTGATAACCTGCCTACAGACATAAGAAGCGGTCGCTCTGCATCTCCAATCAACTCTTTCTTAATCGCATTTCTTTCATCTTGTGAAGGCTGAGGGTATACGCTAACTGCGTTTTGAATGACATGAATTTTTTTGCCACCTAAGCGCACCTGATGTGCTTGGGCTACAGAATATCCATTTGCCATCACCATATCGCTGGCATATCGCATTAACCAAGTTTCGATCCTCGCTCGAACGGGATGGTAAGGCTCCATACTAATAGAGCGCAAGGATGTAATAACAGGCACTCCAGCAATTTTGGATGCAATAGTTCCGACAATATTTGCATAGCTTAGATAGGTGTGTACCACCTCAACCCGGCTCTCTTTTATCAGCCTTGTGAGACGTTCAATTCTGCACAGGTTGAACAATTTTCCTGTGAGGTGATGTACAGGCACACCTAGTTTGCGGAGCTCAACAGCGTAGGGTGTATCCCAATCTGGATCAAAACTTACAACCGACACAGGAATCTGACGTTCGGCTAAAAGACGCGACAAAGTGAGCACCATTTTTTCGGCGCCACCTGCTGTCAAACCGTCAATTACCTCTAGAATATGCATTAAATGATCCCAAACACCCCAATGTTTCAAAAGTCAATCAGGTGAATGTAGTACTCCCGTGCCATCAGATATGCCGGCTTCGGCATAATCTCGCACCGTATGGTTAACTATCTGGGGTAGCGCGAACGAAATACCCACTAAAATCCAGAAGTAGCGGGGAAATGCATTATGCGTAAACATTGAATCGCTCAAAAAACCCAGGACACTCATGCCAAAGGCTGCAACCAGGTTGGCGTATTTTTTCATCCCAGCTCTTTTGAAGTGGCGGTAGGCATCTAAGACGTATTTAATCATCATCCACAAGATCAGGCCAAATGTAAATATCCCCAGCAGACCGGTTTCTGCAGCTGTGCGTAAGAATAAATTATGAGCTTGTCTCTGTTCGGTGCGCGGATCGAGCCCTACCTGGCGGGAATATTCCTGATAGGACACGGGATAATTGTCCACACCGACACCAATAAGTGGGTGATCGGTAAACATTTGAATTGCTACAATCAGTTCACTTACCCTTCCGCGAAATGAGACTTCATCCACATACGAAATTTCTCCAGTGATTGCATCAGGTATTGTTTGAAGTCTTTCAAAAAATGGGTTGGGTACAAACCGAAGCACCAAAATTCCAGCTACAAATCCCAATAAAAGAAAAGGTAGTTTCAACCGGCGATATAAGATAACCGCAAGGAGTGTTACGGTCAGCGCCACAAAACCCCCGCGTGAATATGTAAAAAATATGCTAAGGATACAAACAAGAGCAGACCAACCTGCAAGGAATTTCAATAGGGGGGAATGCTCGTCCAGGAATTGGTTAATTCCCAGCGGTACCAGAATAACAAGTACTTGGGCATAATAATTTGGAGAGCCTAACATCCCTGCAACCCGATTGCTCTCTGTCTCGCCAACGATATTAAGCACAGGGGCTTCGGCAAGCCCCCAATAGGTATTGTCAAAAGTACCAGTAAGGTATTGGTAAACGCTAATGCTCCCCGTGATAATTCCCGCAATGATTAAAACCCAGATAACTCTCCGCAGAGTTGATCCTTGTTGTACGAACATTGTGATCAAAATTGCAATAATCCCATCTTTGACAAAATCGTCCAGAACCGCGGAGGCACGTGCATAATCTGCCGCGTAAAAAAGCGATCCAAAGACAACCAGGCCATACATGCTGACCAGGATCAATGCAGTCAGCCAACCGCGAGGCAAAGACCCGTGCAGCAGCCAACGCAGGGCGGCAACAGCAATCAAGAAAGCGATGAGAGGGCGGGCGATTGAAGGCAAACCATACGTATTCACTGCAATATCTGAAATTCTAAGAAAAAGCATTAAAATTAAGGCCAGGAAGCCCAATTCCACATTCAGAATAGTGATTATCGCAAAAAGAGCACCCAAGACGAGAGCAGTGACTAGAAAGGGATTCCCACTTAAAGTCAATGCCAGCCCAATTCCCGCGCCAAATAGCACCGAGAGAATTAAGATCCCCCAAACAGATTGGGTAGCTCCTGTCATTTTATTTTGTATTCTTATCATCCTTACCGGTCCTTCCAATATGCGGCTGAGGACTTGAAAAAAGCTTTAGGTTTTTCTAGCCTGTTTCAGTGGAGGATAATTGACGGTTTCTCTCCAACTCTTCTTCAGAGCGCGCAAGGAGTTCGGCTGCAGTTTCATCCTTGCGACGGGTTGAAACGCTAACCGCTGGGGACATACGCACCGATTCTCCATACTGGTCCAGCTTTATGGGGGAAGAAAGTGCCTGTTCGATACGGGTCAGTGTACGAGTCGCGGCTGTCTCCGGTGTTGAAGGGAGCATGACGGCAAAACTGATATCGTCCCAACGGGCAATCATATCGTTTCCACGGAGTTCGCGCCTGAGAATAGTGGTAACCTGACGCAAGAGTTGCTGAGTAAGAGGCTGTGGCAGAGTATCAATCAACCCGCTCAATCCTTCCAGTCGAACCAATCCCAGCGAGAGGCTGTCGCCTGCATTTTGGACAATCTCTTCTTCCAACTGGCGGTCAAAGAAGCGGCGATTATAAGCCAGAGATATTGTGTCAGTACTCATGCGGTTGCGATAGGATTCCAATGGTACCCGGATCTGTTCGCGGACAATGGCCAGAACCGCGCCAATAATCAATCCGAGAATCAACGCCAGGCCGGCGTCGCGCAAAGGTTGAGGACTCACAGGAGCAACTGGAGGGATTGCGGGATCGAGCAAAGCAATATCGTAAACTTTGTAGAGATCTTTAATGTGGGCGACAGCCCTCTCCCCTACACTATTAGCCAAAATAGCCACAAGTTGTGGGTCGGGTCCTTCAACTGTAAGCGCCAGAATATTGGCGTCCGGAAGTACTACGGTAGAATGTTTGTATTTGAGTACGTCCGTGGGGGTTAACTGCAAAGCTCCCAGAGTTTCATTGTAAATCCGCGTGCTGTTCAGAAACTCTGCGTAGGTGACCACAATGGAGCGTTTATCCAAAGCCTCCAAGCTGGTGATCACATCGGCTCCAGTTACCAGTGTAGCATTTGGGCTTACCGAAAAGCGAGCGCTTGCCCTGTAAACAGGCTGGGTTAGGGCGGCAGCGATCAAAGCTACATTCACGGCAATTAATGCCGTAAGAACAACGATCCACCAACCCCGTTGAAGCATGCGTAAATACAGTTTAATTTCCATTTCTACTCCTCCAAATTAGGCGAACTAAGAATAACTGTTTCTTTAAGAGCAAGGTCTGGCGCATTTTGGATATGCTTTCCCTTTGCAAAGAGAAGCGACAATTTTTTTGTGTTTTTCTCCACTGTAAATTCATTGGCTACCAATTCGCGCCCGGCGACAGCCATTTGCAGAGCGCTCTCAGGATATTTGTACACTGTTTCAATAGCATTTGCCAGTAAAAAGGGGTTGCCAGGTTCCACAAGCTGACCGGTGACTCTCGGTTTCACCAGTTCTGAAATGCCTGAAATATCGGTTGCAACAACCGGAAGGCGGCAAGCCAACGCTTCCATTAATGAAACTGGGATACCTTCCATTTTACCCGATCTTGTTATCACACTTGGCTGGACATAACAATGTACATTGGGAAGAAGATTCGCGACAGCCTCTTGGGGCTGCGCGCCCAGCAACTCTACAATTCCCTTCAAGTTCAAGGCTGAAATCTGCCTACGCAAATCCCCCATCAATTCGCCGCCGCCAACGATTTTACAAGTAAAATTCAGTCCTCTCTCTCGCAAAATGGCACACGCGTCTATCAAAACCTTCTGACCTTTATAGGGCTGGAGGCTGCCTATACTAAGAATAGTAAAAGGGTCGGGAGGCTTCTCTTGGGCTGGGGTATAATCTTCCAGTTTTACGCCACAACGGATAAGGACTAATTTTTTACGAGCCCATTCTCCGATGCTCTTGCAGATGTAGTTTTGATTAAATTTGGAGATGACAGCAACAAAAGCAGCATCCCGCACTTTGATGGAAAGCATAGGTCTTTCAACATAAATATCGTGTGCGTGCGCGGTAATGCTATATGGAATCTTGGTCAGCTTGTTTATGATCCATGCAGTGAGGGCAGGATGGGTAGCAAAGTGTGCATGAATATGTCCTACCCCCTCCCTCTCCATCTCCTCAGCCATGGCTACCGATTTTGGGAATAGACTCAGTGCTCGGATTAAAAACTTGGGGCTGGACAAGTTGTAAAATACTGCCGTAAAAAATGTAGAAATAAAAACACCAGGGTTTCGCAATAAAGCCTTGATGTTCGACCAAACGACAAAGGGGGAGATATAAGGAATATATTTTACATCTTTCAAGAAAGCTTCTGCATCACGATGTTTTACGGTTTGTTTTTGCAGAATAAGCGGATAAACGGCAATATCCCAACCTTGCTTCCGAAGTTCCATCATCTCTCTTAATATAAAAGTTTCGGGGAGATGCGGAAAACGAGACATGACGTAGGCCAGGCGGATTGCCATTAATGCGCCCCCCTCTGTTGAAAAACTGAGATTATCGTACGAAATAATATTTCAATATCCAAGGTAAGGCAACGTTTTTCAATGTATGCGATGTCCAGGCGAAGCCTTTCGTCAAACTCAGTTGAACCACGGCCAATAATTTGCCACAACCCTGTCAGGCCAGGGAGAACATCAAGGCGTTCCGTCTGCCAGAGGGAATATGTAGAAGCACTAAAAGAGGTGGGGCGGGGGCCTACCAGAGACATTTCCCCCTTAAGAATGTTAACCAATTGGGGGAGTTCATCCAGACTGGTCTTCCGAAGGAATTTTCCAATCTTCGTAATGCGAGGGTCATCTGTAATCTTAAAATCAGGCCACTGTAATTCATTTAAGTGAGCATACTGCTGCTTCAATTCTTCCGCATCAGTTACCATGGTGCGGAATTTATACATCCCAAACCGGCGACCGCCTTTACCCGTGCGATGCTGAACGAAAAACACAGGATCGCCAGGTGATGTTAATTTGATCAAAACCCAAATCACCATAAAAAATAAGAGCCAGATGGGCGAGGTCAAGGTTACCGCTATCAGGTCCAATGCACGCTTAGTGCACCGATAAGCTCTTCCTCGAATTCTACGGTGCTCCGGGTGGTACCGATCTAACCAGTTGTAATCCCTCGCCTCTAATGTAGCTGTCATGATACTTCTTCCTGTTGTGCACTGAGTATCAGGATTCGTTTGTCCTGCTGCTTTTTCCTACGGTTATGGAGCGAGTTGACAGCGGTAGCGCAACAAAGTGCTGCATTTGGAACTCCGCCTTATTAAGAAGATCCTCATAGGTTAAAGCTTCATCCGGGAAGGATGCAATTCCAAAAACCATTGAAATTCCCAATTGTTCCATCGCAACCATTTGTATGCGTTCTGCAAGTCGAATTGAACCTTCTGATGATGTTTCAGGGCATAGAATAACAAATCTTCCATGATCATTTTTGCTAATGACAAGGTCTGTTCGGCGGGCTTCGGTGCTGATCAATTGCGCCAGAGTTGCTACAAGAAAACGCTGAGTCATTTTCTTTTGCAACTCTTGGACTGAGCGTCTCAATTCTGCGTTAAAGGAGCCAGAGGATGGTTCTACAACCAACAAAGCTAGTGGCCGGTTATGCCGCCGGCTGCGAATGAATTCTACTTTTATCTGGTCTTCGGCATTGGAGCCATCTAATATGGGATTGGAGGCGGCAGGCATGGAAACTTTTTCTACGAAATTTTCATATTCCTTTTGCTGGGCGGCCACTTTGCAGGATAAAAACACACCCAAAATCAACAAACTCAGTTCAGCTATAACAACAAGGGTGCTATCACCTCCGAGGATCGGTATGTCTGCAAAGATAAAGGCACGCGCGAAGAGGTAAAGTGCTCCCCAAAAGATCGAATAAAAATAAACCGATAAGCGGTTTAGTGAAGGGATTAATAACGTTCCAACGGACGCAAGAACAAGAAAAATATAGAGCACGGGATGGATTTTGAGAACTGTTCCACCAGCCAATCCAATCCGCTCCAAATTGAAGACCAGCGCCAGGTAAAGAATCATGATGATAAAGGAAAGTTTTTGTTTGGTCATGATGTGGTCTTCCTAGTGTATGATCTCGGTACACCAATGCAAGAACATACTGTAAATTTATTTCATAAATTTACTCTATATTACAAGAAATTACAAGAGACTTTTTTAAAAGGCTGCACGTTTTTATTCCATTTTTGGACTACCATTTCCCTCCTTCGACAACCGTTGCCCATATTCACGGAATGTGTATGGCGCAACGTTATCTTTTCATATCCATTTTATCATAACAGAGGTCGAGAAAAAAGTAGGATGGGCAGCTAAATGTGCCCATCCTGAAGATTTTTGGCTTATTTAACGCGAATTGTAGCACTCATACTACACAAAGCCGTATTCCCTTGTACCAATCCCCAACTCATTGTGTATAGACCTGGACTTGCCGGGGCAATAGAATCGAGGATTAAATCAATTGTGCCGTCTGGATCCACTTGAGCTTTGAGATCGTAGATCGATTCGTGCTCATAGAATTTTGTCCCGCCAAGATACTTGAAATCCACTGTGCCAACTGTCCAGGAACTGCTGCTGATATTTTTAACTTTCCAGCGGGTGTCAAACGATGCGTTAGGTGGGTATTCTGCCGCATAGGAGGGGCCTGTTTCCAAAATCAGGCAGCTTCCCCCAATAACTGATCCGGAAGTTGGAGAAGGTCCAGGAGTAGCCGTATTGCCAACCGTGATCTTAACCCAAAAAGAACTAGTGGCATTTGTGCCAATTCCGAATCGTGCTCCTGAGGCATTGCGTAACTTCCAAAAACCTTGATAAGAACCGGCGGATGCCGGGGATTTCAAATTAACGCTAAGGTCTATGGTTTGCCCTGGGGCAACCGCCCCGGGTAAGGCAACCTCTGCAGGCCCATTGAGCGCATTGCCACTGTCAAAAACCAGTGCATAGGCTGATGTCCAGGTGCAAGTCCCGTTGTTTTGCAACCTCCAGGTTTTGGTAAAAGTGGTATTGGGCGCAAAATTGGTATTGTCGAGTATCGTTACATCCATTACAAACTGTGCCTGGTCACAAGGTATAGGGTTGGCCGTCGGGAGCCGGGAAGTAATTGTGGGAAAAGGACTGGATGGAGGGGGAGGGGTGCTGGTAACTGCACGCGTATTTGTTGGGAACGGAGTAGACTGATTGCCCGGCGTTTGCGCGACAGTTGGGCCAGCCAAAGAACTAAACGCCGTCAGAGTGAGAGCGATAGAGGTTGCTACAGAATCTCCTAACGAAGGCTGGGTAGGTATTACCTGTCTCCCTGGCAAGCTGCAACCACCAAGAACAAATATCATGGTTAACGAAGCTATTGCCATAAAACGATTTGTTCTCATTACACTGATCCTTTCACAAAGTCGGAACTTTAATGTACTTTAATCTGACGCTATAGAGGCTATCTTTGTTCCTGGAGGAATGGCAAGTGGTTCACCTTTGTTGGGAGCGAGAGTTAATTCCAACGCCCCTTGTGGACAGTGTGACACACAAATGCCACACCCCATACAACTTTCTTCATTTATGAAGATTGTATCGTCGCTCATCGTAATTGCAAAAAACTGACAATTTTCCAGACACTCTTCGCAAGCGATACAAAGTTCTTTCCTTACTCTGCTGACATACCCGGAAGAGGCTAGCATCGGAGTTCCATTTTGATGAGCATGCATGGCTCCACAGCAACAAGAACAGCAATTACAAATGGCATAAAAGCGCCCGATCATTGCCTGTTTAAAGAAAGCATGGTGAACATGCCCCCGTCTTTCTTCGTCTTCCAATATCTGCATTGCTTCCGTTTGTGTAATAAGCCGGGAGCGGTTGGGATGGTGATCAAGGACTAAACTTGTAAAAGGTTCACCGATGATCAGGCAAACGTCAATTGGCAAACATGGCTTCTTCCGTGCGGAACGGCACGGGCAGTCCATCACGGCAATACGCTCCGGTTTCTGAAGAATTAAATCCCGGGCGAGAGAGTAAGGGATCGCTTGCTCCGGGTAAGATATATTGATGTCTTCTTTGATGGAAACCAATTTCTTTGCGGTGTCTATCCTGATAACTTTGCCGTGATAGGTATCCGCAAATGCTTTACCACTATTCGAGCTGGGGAATAGTCGGCTGAATAATCTGACGAAAAAATTGAAGATCGGGGATATGCGATGTTCCCCTGTTCCAATGCCAATATAGAGGTAGGGAAAACGCATATAAAAATATCCATGTAATTTTTCCAATAAGGGAAATCCGGGTATCTGATTAGCAACTTTAAGAAAATCCCGTGTTGAGCGTTTAATAGCAGGCATATAAAAACCTCTTAACTATTCCAGTTTTATGCCGTCGTTGGAAATTTCGTTATCTTCAACATACCGGCGTGGCATAGCAAGTGAAGACCATCCTCCAGCTTCTTGCAGGCTGAATGGGTCGGTGCCGTGTCGTGCAGCTGATGTTGCCCAAAAATGCCTGCAATCGTGAGCGGATACGCCGAAGACACCAATTGTTCTCCCCAACAAATTGACGCGCTGCGTTATTGCCCTTTCGGTTAATCCCGCTTTCCCTAAAGAGCCGTCCTTAAAGCTTCGGCGGAGGAGGGGGCCTTGTACAGGCATGTCTCCTAAGTTGCAGTAGGCTTGTGCGGCAAGAAGCGTGTCCGGAGTAAGACGGTGAACTTGAGTTTTACCCACTTTTGTCCTAAAAAAATGCAGAACGCCACTTTCGAGATTAAGATCATCGAAT
>JADLFQ010000085.1 GCA_020845515.1 Anaerolineaceae bacterium
ATTTTGGAATTATCTTCGGAGGAGAAATTGGGATCCTTTTTGCGGGGGAAACCCAACTCCATCAGCAAGCCGCCACGGCGGGTTATACCCTGGATGAGGAGGAATGGAGCGCTGCTGAATGGGCTTTTCAGAATGCCCAACCGTCAGGAAAAGGCACTGAAACCCACTCTTCAATTCAATCACGTTTTATACCGCTCAAAACTCCTGAGGGTGTGACCGGAATCCTTGGAATTCAATCCCAACTCTCCGGTGGTTTTCTTACGCAAGAGCAAAGAACTCTTTTAGAGGGCCTTACCAACCTGGCCGCCCTGGCGATTGAGCGTGCCAAATTTGCCCAACAGGTAGTGCAAGTGGAGACTTTGCGGACGGCAGAGCGCCTGCAATCCGCGCTCTTAAATTCCATTTCTCATCAGCTTCGCACTCCTCTGGCAACCATCACAGGTGTATTGACAAGCCTGGCTGAATCTGAGCGCGCGGGCACCGGGAATGGGAAACTGGCTTTACCCGTCCGTGAGGAACTGATTGATTCTGCAACACAACAAGCGGATACCTTGAACCGGCTGGTTGAGAATCTCCTGGCGATGACGAGGCTGGAATCTGGCATTATTCATATTAAAAGTCAACCTGGGGATGTGCAAGATTTAGTCGGCGCGGTGATTAACCAAATGGTTGGGTTGATAGCGAAACGAACCCTTGCTGTAGATATTCCGCCCGAACTTCCGACTGTCTCTATGGATACGGTATTGACCGGGCAGGTATTGGTAAACTTGCTGGAAAATTCTTGCAAGTTTTCCGGGGCAAATTCGGCAATTTCCATTTCCGCCCGGCAGCACGGAGAAACCGTGGAAATACGTGTATTAGATGAGGGCGCTGGCATTCTGCCGGAGGATCTGCCCCATGTTTTCGATAAGTTTTACCGCGGCAGGCAATTGTCCGGCACTGCAGGAACAGGATTAGGATTATCCATCTGCAAAGGGATCATCGAGGCACAGGGCGGTAAAATTTGGGCGGAGAACAATTTACCGCGGGGGACTGCCCTGGTGTTCACGCTGCCTGTTTATCAGGATGTGAAAGAGGTAAGGAAATGAGAGATGTAAAATTATGCATCCTTGTCGCGGATGATGAAAGTGCCATACGCCATTTTTTAAAGGCTTCTCTATCGGTATATGATCACATTGTTCTCGAAGCGGATTGCGGACGGCAAACGATTGACCTGCTGATCGGACATCGCCCTGACTTGTTGATTCTCGATTTGGGGTTGCCGGACATGGACGGGGTGGAGGTTATTCGAGAAATTCGGGGGTGGAGCAGTATACCAATAATCGTCCTATCGGTTCGAAACCGTGAGGAGGATAAAATTGCGGCGCTTGACGCCGGTGCAGATGACTATTTGACAAAACCTTTCGGTGTGGGGGAACTCCTGGCGCGACTCCGCGGGGTGATCCGGCGCACGTCCGATAGTGTTGTCAACGGTACCTACCAAACCGGCAATCTTAAGATGGATCCGAGCCGCCGGCTGGTAACCCTCAGCGGAGCGGAAATAGCGCTGACACCCACAGAATTTGACATCTTGAAAACCCTTTTCCAGAATCCTGGCAGGGTTTTTACGCACCGTCAGATTATTGATAAAGTCTGGAATACCCACCAGGGGGACGAATCGCGCTTGTTGCGGGTGAACATCAGCAACCTGCGCCATAAAATTGAACCAGACCCAAACCGCCCGATGTACATCAAAACTGATTTGGGGGTGGGGTATCGTTTAAATGATACCCTGGATGGCAGCAATCCCCCGGCGAACTAATTCATTTTGACCCTTTTAGATTCCTCGTTGGCGGTCTAAATAGGACGAAAAAAGTCTTGATTATTCCTCCCGGGCTGGTAGAATTAGGTCGGGTATAGTTTGATGAAGCCAATAGATCAATCGGAACGCATAAAAAACTGGCTGGAGTCCTTGCAGTACGATGAGGCTGCCTTGATGACTGCCAGGAAGATTCTGCTTGAAATTGAGGGAGGCGCCGAGACCGTCCCTGCCATCCGGCGTAACCCGCTGCAGGCCGGCGGGTATGTTGCCAAGCATGTTCTGGTGGCAGCTTACCACCAGATGGTTGCTGGTGGTGTGATGAAAGCGGATGAGAGCTTGTTGGCGCGCATCCGCATGAAACCCATCCGCACGCTTTCCGGGGTTGCCACTGTTACCGTTCTTACCAAGCCGTATCCCTGCCCGGGGGATTGCATCTTTTGCCCAACCGACAACCGCATGCCGAAGAGCTATCTGCCGGACGAGCCCGGGGCGGCGCGCGCTTATCAGAATGAATTTGACCCCTTCCTGCAGGTGCGTTCCCGTCTGGACTCTTATCATGGTATTGGTCACCCAACCGGCAAGATTGAATTGCTTATTCTGGGCGGGACATGGTCGGCTTACCGCCGTGACTATCAGGAATGGTTCGTAAAACGCTGTTTTGATGCCATGAACGGTGCAGAGACCGAAAGCACCAGCCTGGAGGAGGCGCACAGGAAGAACGAAGAAAGCCTGCACCGCAACGTCGGTTTGGTGATCGAGACCCGGCCGGACAAGATTACGGTGAAGGAGCTGGTTTGGCTGCGCCGTCTTGGCGTTACCAAAGTGCAGCTGGGAGTTCAGCGTTTGGATGACGCCATCCTGGAAAAGAACCGGCGCGGCCATTCTGCAGCTTCAACCTTGCAGGCGACGGCTTTGCTGCGAGCGGCTGGCTTCAAGGTCGTCGCGCATTGGATGCCCAACCTGCTGGGCGCTTCGCTGGATTCCGACCGGGCTGATTTTGCCCGGCTTTGGAAGGAAGCTGGCGAGGGCTTTGGTTGCTGCCCGGACGAATTAAAAATTTACCCGACACAACTGCTTGAAAATGCGGAACTGTACGACTTCTGGCAGTGCGGAGAGTACCAGCCGTATACGACAGAGGAATTAATTGACTTGATCGCAGACCTCAAACCGGCCATTCCGCCGTACTGCCGTGTGAACCGGGTGATTCGGGATATTCCTTCCACGCATGTGGTGGACGGCAACAAACGCACCAGTCTGCGCCAGGATGTACTGGCAGAACTGGCAAAACGAGGTCAGGCCTGCCGCTGTGTGCGCTGCCGCGAGATTCGCGCCCGGCAAGTACGCCCTGAACGTTTAAAAATGGACGACTATGTGTACCAAGCTGCTTTTGCGGAGGAGCATTTCCTCTCCTTTGTAACGCCGGAAGACCGTATTGCAGGGTATTTACGGCTTTCCTTGCCGAAGCCTTCACCTGCTTCTTCCTGGCTGCCGGGCTTGGGATTGCCTGATTTGCAAGATGCAGCCCTGATCCGCGAGGTGCATATCTATGGACAGGCGATGGCGGTGGGCGCGGGGAAGGCGGGCGTTGCTCAACACAGCGGGCTGGGAGAGCGGCTGCTGGACCGGGCGGCTGAAATCGCGCGCGAGGATGGCTTTCGCCGGCTGGCGGTGATTTCTGCCATTGGCACTCGCCGCTATTACAAAAAGCGCGGTTTTGTGGCGGGTGATTTGTATCTGACCAAAGACCTATAAAAGAAATTTGGGCCTTTGCAGCGCCGTACTGTTTTCCGGAAGCGCTTTTTCTGTTATTCGGGAAAGAGCTTCGAGAAAACTTCCGGCGCGTATTTTTCGGTCATCTCGGACGAGATGCCATTCTCTTTGCAAATGGCTGCATAGAGATCAACACTTTTGCGGTGGATGCGGGCTCGCGTCTCACGATCAAGCCCCCACAAGCCAAAGCGCTGGCCCCATCCGCGCTCCCACTCGAAGTTATCAATTAAAGACCAGTGAAAATATCCTTTGATTGGCCAACTGTTGTTAAGCGCCCGCCAAACCTGGTGGACATGTTGCAAAAGATAACGCGGCCGGAGGGTATCTTGGGCATCTTCAACGCCGTTTTCCGTGATGACTATGGGGAGTTTAAACCGCTCTGCCCAACGCATGGCCTTGTAAAACGCATCGGGCCGGTTGGCGATGAAACCTGTCGGGCTTAAGTCTGCCCCATGCGGGAAAAAGCGTTTAGCGAAGAAATCGTCTTTTGCGAACGGGGCAAAAGCGGCCTGTTCTGCGGTGTAATAATTGAGCCCGAAGAAATCCTGGGCGCCGGAAGCCTCCGGGACAGACATGGAGCGGAACGCAAATCGGAAGCGTCCATCCTGCAGCGCGCCGGGAAAGGCATTGTTAAAATTTGCGTGCAGTACGTTTACAATCCAACGATCTGCTGGAAACCACGGCCTGGCGGGTTCAAACCCGCGGACATGGTGTGCTACACCAACCCGGGCGGTGGGCTGCACTTTGTGTATGCCCCGATAAGCGGAGGCGTGACCTCGCAGCAGGTTGGCGAACACGCCAAATGCTGTCTTCAAGTTGTTTTTACCGGGGGGGAAACCCCCGCCCAGATACCCTCCCGAGACGTACACATTGGGTTCATTGATCGTTACCCACAGGTTGCAATATTCTTTTAGCGCTTCAACTGTTTTATTTGCATAGACGGAGAACAAAGCAGGGGAGTCGTCGCTCTCCCAGCCGCCTTTTTCTGCGAACCAGATGGGGTCTGTAAAATGATGCAAGGTTACTACGGGTGTCATGCCACGATTGACCAGCTCGCGCAGTATCTGGCGATAAAAATCGAGCGCGCCTTCGTCCCAGCGGTCAGGCGCGGGCTGCACCCGGCTCCACTCAACGGAGAGGCGGTGAGCGTTCTGCCCGGCTTTTGCAGCGCGGTCAAGGTCTTCGCGCCAGCGGCCACCCCACCAATCGCAAGCCAGCCCCGCTTTTTCCCCATTATGGATTCGGTCGGGCTCTTCCTCCCACAGCCGCCAGGTGTTGTTCTCGTTCCGCCCTTCCACCTGATGTGCCGCGGTCGCCGTACCCCACAAAAAACCCTTTGGAAAAAGAAAAACTGCCTGTATCATCGTCTTTCCCTTAAATAGACCTGGAGGATTGCAGGTTAATTATACGGGCTTTTAAAGCAGATAAACCCGATTCTCTCAAGCGCTTTCAGGATAAAGCCAGGGCGCTGGCGCGCCTGGATCACCCGGTTATCTTGAAGGTGTTGGAGGGTGAGAATAGTTTGAATGTACCCCACACGGACATTGTAACCGCAGGCGCGGAAAAACAAGCGCGAAACATTAGTGGTACAATCACAGCCATGAAACGATGGCAATTTTGGCTGGGTATTCTCATCAGTTTTATCTTTTTATATACCACGCTGAAAGGTTTGCACCTCGATAAAGCCTGGCAGGCGGTCAAAAACGCCCGGTTTGTCTGGCTCTTACCAGGGGTTGGGGTGTATTTCATTGGTGTGTGGGTGCGGGCATGGCGCTGGCATTACCTCTTGCGTCCGCTCAAGAAGATCCCGACCGCTAAAATGTTTCCCATTGTAACGATCGGATACATGGGCAACAACATCTTCCCGGCACGCGCCGGCGAAGTGCTGCGCGCGATGATTTTAAAGGACCGCGAACAAGTGCCTGTTTCAGCTTCACTGGCAACAATTATTGTTGAACGGCTTTTCGATGGCGTGGTGATGCTCGGGTTTGTTTTCCTCAACCTGCGGGAGTTAGCTTGGCTGACTTCTGATTCGGGCTTTGTGGGCAATATCCAGCAGTTGGCTGTATGGGGGGCGGCGGCTTTTCTGGTTGTGCTGCTGATCTTCACCCTTTCTGCCATGTTCCCGCACATTACCTGCCGGCTGGTGAACTTTGCCGTGCAGCATTTTTTGCCAGCCCGAATGCACGAGAAGGTGGGCAAGCTTCTGCTGCGTTTTTTAAACGGCTTGGAATCGCTGCGCTCTCCCCGGGAAGCCCTTATGGTCTTCCTCACCACGCTTACAATATGGCTGTTGGAAACAGGCAAGTACTGGTTTGTGATGCACGCTTTCCCGTTTGAGGTGAGTTTTTTTGCACTTTTACTCATGAACGGAGTGGTCAACCTCGCGAGCACACTGCCCTCAGCGCCCGGCTATATTGGCACGTTTGATGCGCCCGGGATTGCAGTCTTGCAAGCGTATGGTGTCAATGCCGAAGTTGCTGCTGCATACACTCTGGTTTTGCATGTTGCGCTCTGGTTCCCTATCACCGCGGTTGGGTTGATTTATTACCTGCGCCAACCTTTGCGCTGGGGGAAAAATATCAAGCCCGATCCTCTGGCTGCAGGTTTGCCGGGGGAAGAAAGCGCGTAATCAGGCGGGTTATTCCAGTCAGAGATTGAATTACAAAAAGAACACATTGCCAGGAGTATAAAAATGAAAACAGCAGTCATTGGAGCCGGTTTTGGCGGGCTGGCGGCAGCCTATGATTTGAGCAACGCCGGTCACCAGGTCGCTTTATTTGAAGCCGCGGATCATGCCGGTGGTTTGGCTGCCGGTTTTAAGGAACCGCACTGGAACTGGTCGTTGGAGTATTTTTATCACCACTGGTTTGCCACCGACCGGTATATGCTTGGTTTAATCAACGAATTGGGCTTGAGCGAAAAAGTTCGTTTTCCCCGCCCATATACCGTGTTGTATTACCAGGGGAAATTCTATCCGTTTGATTCCTACTTGAATGCATTGCTCTATCCGGGTTTGGGGTGGGGGATCAACAAGATCCGCTTTGGCCTGGTGGGGTTATATTTGCGGCTTACGACAAACTGGCAGTCTTTGGAGAAGGTCACCCTTGACCAATGGATGCGCAAATGGGCGGGCAGAAAAGTGTATGAAGAGATGTGGGAGCCGATGGTGATTGGAAAGTTCGGAGAACGGTATGCCCGCCAGGTCAACATGGCCTGGATGTGGGCCCGCCTGCATGCACGCACCACTCGCTTGGGGACATTTGAAGGCGGCTTTCAGGCGCTCGCAGATGCTCTGGTCGAGCGGCTGCGCAGTGCAGGTGCAGACTTGCGCTTCTCTACGCCGGTTAAGGCGATTTTGCCGCAGCCGCAAGGCGGTGTGGAAATTATTCTGGAGAGTGGGAGCGAATTTTATGACCAGTGCCTGGTGACCACATCGCCGGGTCTGCTGGCGAAGCTGGCACCGGCGCTGCCCCCGGCCTACTTGAAAGGGCTGCTGGACTTGAAGAGCTTGGGGGCGGTGGTGATGGTGATGGCGCTCAAGCATAAACTCTCCGAACAGGGCTATTATTGGTACAACCTGCCCAAATCGGCCGGGTTCCCCTTTCTGGCGCTGGTGGAACATACGAACTTCATCCCCCCGGAAAACTATGGCGGCGATCATCTGGTGTACTGCGGTGATTACCTGGAAAATGACCACGAGTACTTTTCACTCTCTCAGGAGGAACTGCTGCAACGGTTTTTACCGGCACTTGCGCGCATTAACCCTGCCTTTCATCCCGGGTGGGTCAAGAAAGCCTGGTTATTTCGCACCTCCTACGCTCAGCCGGTGCCGCTCGTGAATCACTCTGCGAATGTTCCCAATATCCGCACGCCGCTGCCTGGTCTGTATTTTGCAAGCATGAGTCAGGTGTATCCGTGGGACCGCGGCACGAACTTTGCTGTTGAAATTGCCCGGCGTGCAGCGCGCTACATGGTGGAGGATCGTCCTCGCGAGAGAATGCCTGGCCCCTGAGCCGCCGGCCCAAACGACGGAATTGTACGGCCACTTTACAGAACCTGACGCTGTTGTTGGTGAGATTCAGAATTCGCACAAGCCGGCTGTTTGGAGACCCAATCTCTCAACGGGGAATCTTTTGTAATTGCCGGCACGGGAAGAAGAAATTTATAAATAGCAACCTCACCCCCCAGATATGGGGGTAGGCTTCGACAAAAACACCTGTTTGTGGGTTGGGGGATGCGCGTTTAAGAGAGTACAATCTCTTGCTTTGCGGGGCTTTTCTTAACATTAAATGTCTTAAAGATTCAGGTATTTTTAAGCAAACGTAGGGCATGGAGCTTGCCCGATCCCTGTCTTTTTGCTAGAATTCTTTTACAGGAAACAACCGCCTCAATTTTAGTTTCCTTTCAGATCACTGTGTGATACCACGACAATTTCATAGCCGTTTATTTTCCGCTGTATTTGCAGCAGGCTTGCTTTCTTATCGCCTTATCAGGAAGTATAGACTTTAACAACAAAGGGGTAAACCTTCAATGAATCCACAACAAGCCTGGCAAGCCGTGGTTGGACAGCTTCAAATGGACATGTCCAAAGCGGCGTTTAATACCTGGGTGCGCAGCGCAGAATTGGTTTCCCATCAGGGGGAAATATTTACGATTGGTGTACCCAACGCCTATGCCCGCGATTGGCTCGAAAACCGCCTTTCCAGTACAGTAACCCGTCTGCTTACGGGGATGATGACCCGACCTCAAGAGGTATGTTTTGTAGTCTGGCAGAAGGATTACGAATCTCCGGAGGATACGGAAGGGGAAGAGACAAAGAAAATTGCTGTCCCGGCTCAAGCCCGCAATGACTCGATTAACCTTCGCTACACCTTTGATACTTTTGTGGTTGGGGCAAGTAACCGCCTGGCGCACGCGGCCTGCATGGCTGTTGCTGATAACCCGGCCCGTGCCTACAACCCGATGTTTATTTATGGTGGTGTGGGGTTGGGTAAAACACATTTGCTTCATGCAATTGGGAATACGGCGCATCAGAGCGGCCTTCGGGTTTTATATGTTTCTTCAGAGAAGTTTACCAATGATTTTATTAACGCCATCCAGAAACACAACAACTCGGCTTTCCGCGAGCGTTATCGCCAAATTGATGTCCTTCTGATTGATGATATCCAGTTTATTGCGGGAAAAGAGTCGACGCAAGAGGAGTTTTTCCACACCTTCAACACCCTGCACGGGCAGGATAAACAAATTGTCATCTCATCAGACCGCCCGCCCAAAGCGCTGGTTACCCTGGAAGAGCGGCTGCGCTCGCGTTTTGAATGGGGTTTGATCGTGGATATTCAGCCCCCCGACCTGGAAACACGCATTGCCATTTTGCGCGCCAAAGCCGAAAGCGCCGGACGCCAGATTGCGAACGAAATTCTAGAGATGATCGCCCGACAGATTCAGTCCAATATCCGCGAACTGGAAGGTGCGCTCACGCGGGTGCTCGCTTTTTCAGACCTTTCCGGGGCGCCGGTAACGCTGGAGCTTGTGCATACGTCTCTGGCTGATTTGCTTCCGCAGCGTTCTTCGGTTGGCCCGGCACAGGTGCTGGCGGCGGTGGCAGCCGTTTTTGGATTGACCACAGACCGGCTGCTCAGCCGCGACCGCTCACGTACAGCCGCACTGCCTCGCCAGGTTGCCATGTATTTGCTGCGCGAAGAAGTGAACGTCTCACTGCCGCAGATTGGCGAGGCGCTGGGCGGGCGCGACCATACCACTGTGATGTATGGCTGTGACAAGGTGGCCGATCTGATTGAGCGAGATGACCGGCTGCGCCGTCAGATTTTTCAGATTCGAGAAAAACTTTACGGACAAGCTGCCGCCTGAGACTTTCAAGATAAAAAATATGCCGCCCTGCTCGTGAAATCAGGGCGGTTTTGTTTTTACTGCGGCTGCAACTGCAGGGCTGTTTGTTGCGGGCGTTTATGCAATGGAAATGCTGCAACCTGATACCACAACCTGAGCGTTTCTGGTATTATTTTCTTGAGTCTATGAGGTATTATTTTTTAGCTTTGTGGCAAGTATGAGAGTACGATTGGGCATTGGCTTGGGAAAGAGAAAAATTTTGCACACCACACCTATGAAAAAGAAAGGGAAAAATGATGGCACAACAGGATTTGATTGTTTTGGGCGATTGGGTTTGGGCTGGGCCGGGCAAGTTGATGGAAAGGGCTGGCGTTGTTGTACGTTCCGGTGCCATCCTTGAAGTTGGTACACAAGCAGATCTGCTGGCGAAATACCCCCAGGCGAAGAGAGCGGGCGGCGACGGACGCTTTGTAATTCCGGGGATGATCAGCACGCATACACACTATTTTCAAACCTTTCTCAAGGGAATTGGGCAAGGGCTGCCTCTGCGCACCTGGATACAAACGGTAACATCCCCGGCTTCGGTAACGATGAGCGAGCGCGAAGCGTACCTCTCGGCGGCTGTGGGCATTATTGATGCGGTGCGTTCCGGCACCACGTCAATTTTTGAATTTGCTTACGCTTTTCCAAATCCCGCGATTTTTGATGCGATCGTTCAAGCCCACCTCGATTTGGGTGTGCGCGGCTGGCTGGGGATCGGCGTGAACGACACCGGAGAAGATTATGGCCTTAACCCGGCGCTCATCCAGCCGCTGGGAGAAATCCCCAACACCCTGGACCGGTTGACGGCATCCATCCGGAAACTTGGGCGGGGTCTGGTGCAGCCCGCTGTGGCGCCATCCAGCATCCGGGGCATGTCTAAAGACGCGATTGCGGTTATCGCGGAGTATGTGCACTCCAATGACTTGATCTTTTCTCTGCATGTTAACGAAACCCCTATTGATAATGATGTGGCGCAGGCAAAATTTGGCAAAATGCTTATTCCGGGGCTTGCCGAGAGCGGCGCCTTGAACGACCGCTTTCTGGCTGTGCATTGTGTGCGGATGACGCCGGAGGATATTGCTTTGTTCGCGGAAAGTGGCGTGGGTGTATCACACAATCCGGTCAGCAATATGTACCTGGGTTCGGGTGTTGCCCCAATTACAGCGATGCGCAAGGCGGGTATTCCGATCAGCCTGGGCGTGGACGGAGCCGCCAGCAACAACAGCCAGGATATGATCGAGACGTTGAAGTTCGCTGTCCTTGGGCAGCGCGCTGCACTGGCCGATCCATCCAGCATACAGGCAGTTGACGGGCTTATCATGGCGACGGTGGGCGGCGCACACGCGATGCGCTCCGCGAACCAGCTTGGAGTTCTGGAACCGGGGTACAAGGCAGATCTGACCGTGCTTAACTTTAATACGGCAAAATCAACCCCGGCGCACGACCCGGTTGGCACTCTGGTCTTTAACAGCGGGGAAGAAAATGTGGAAACGGTTTTGGTGGATGGCAAGCCCATTCTGGAGGCTGGAAAGCTGGTTACAATAGATGAAGAAAAACTGCTGCGGGAAGCAAACGCGGCTGCCCGCAATCTAATCCAACGTGCGAATATACAGGCGAGGTGACCCAATGATTAACACAGCTATCACGATGAATCCCGAAGCATCTCCTCAGCAGCTTGTCAGAACGGTCCAGCTTGCGGAGGAATTGAATATTTCGGCTTGTTACATCGCAGATCAAGGCTTCACATTGGATCTCTACGTAATGCTTACGGCGGCTGCTTTGCAAACCAAGCGCATCCGGCTGGGCCCTGGCGTTACACACCCTTACACCCGGCACCCGGTCGTTACGGCAGTGAGCATCGCCAGCCTGGATCAATTATCGGGCGGACGAACTTTCCTGGGGATCGGCGCGGGGGGGTCGCGCTCACTGGTTCCCATGCAGATTCCGCGCTCGAAACCGCTCCAACTGGCGCGCGAAACGGTTGAGATTTCCCGCCGGTTGTGGAGTGGTGAGGCGGTGAATTACCAGGGCGAGTTTTACTCGCTTTCGAACGCAAAGATTGGTTTTCCGTGCCGGCCGGATATTGAAGTGCATTGGGCGGCGCGGGGTCCTAAAATGCTGGAATTGGGCGGTGAGCTTGCGGACGTCAATTTACTGCACGGTATCCCGCGCTTTGAATTGAAGAATGTTGCCGCGACAGTGCGCAGGGGGGCGGAGAAAGCCGGCCGCAGCACGAAGCTGCAGTACGCCGCCACGTTGGTTTACGACGATGCCTCGCGCGTCGCTGCCCGTGCGCGGACGGTCTATCGCCTGGTGGATTCCTCGGAGGAAGTGAAAGCGAAACTGGGATTGACGGAAGAAAAGATCGCCGAGATGCGCCGGCTGGTAACGACGACCGGGCCGAAGTCGGCAGGTTTTTTGGTGAACGATGAACTTCT
Source organism: Anaerolineaceae bacterium (assembly GCA_020845515.1). Lineage (GTDB taxonomy): Bacteria > Chloroflexota > Anaerolineae > Anaerolineales > Anaerolineaceae > Ch132. The sequence goes on from JADLFQ010000085.1 coordinate 11,902, forward strand.
AAGTCATTTTGTCATTGAAGGCGACCCTGCTGCCTGCGCCGCTCAACTTCGCGAGATGATTTCTGCGCTGGGGTTAAACGGCATCACGGTTGAGGTTCCAGACCCGGCCGACGCGGAAGAACTGCTTCATTTTGCAGCAGATGTATTTAACAAGCTTTAAGAGGCTGCTGACCACCCCCGGCACAACCTGTTGCGCAGGCAGGGCTGAGAGGTGACTGATGGAAACCATTTCATGTTGGAGAAAAGTGAATGAAAATTGAAACTGTCAACCCAAATACGGTGCATAAACCCATTTTTTCCTATTCCCACGCGGTCAAGGCTGGAAGTACGATCTATGTTTCCATGCAATTACCGCTGGATATTGACGGGAAACTGGTTGGTGCAGGCGACCCGACTGCGCAGGCGGAGCAGGTATTTACCAATCTAAAAAATGTTTTGGAAGCTGCCGGCTCGAGCTTGGGCGATGTTGTGAAATTGACCACTTTTTTGCTGCACAGCGAGCAGCGGCCTGCGGTTATGGAAGTTCGCAAAAAATATTTTGGCGAACATAAAGCGCCCAGTGTGCTCGGGATGATTAAAGATCTTTCAGTGGAAGGCGCCCTGGTGCAGGTGGATGCGATTGCTGTTGTCGGAGAGGTGTGATGATGGCGCGTAAAATACTGGAGCCCGAAGGCGTAACCAAGCCGATCAGTTACTACTCGGATGGGATGCTGGTTGGGCCTGTGCTGTATTCCGCCGGTCAGGCAGCGCTCGGCAGCGATGGAGTAGTAGTTGGGAAAGGGAACGCCTTCGAGCAGGCGAAGTTGGTTTTTTACTTCCTTTCTCAAGTCTTGAAGGAGGGGGGGATGGATTTTTCGGATGTCGTCCGGCTGAATATTTATGCCATGTCTCGGGACGATATCCCGGCGATTTTAAAGGTCAAGGATGAGAACTTTAAGAATCACCAGCCGAGTATGTCGGTGGTTGTCATTGAAGGGGCTGCAAAGAAGGATTTTTTGTTAGAAGCCGAGTTCACAGCATACAAAAAACCGGCTGATTGAAGTGAGAAATAACGGCTGTCTTTTTTAAGCACCTTCTTTTTGCACGAGTGGTTGTCGTGTTGGGAGGTTTTACGCCACCACCCTTTTTGTTCAGGACATTTTTTTGATCTTCTCGATATATTCCTGGATTTCCGGAACTTCGGTTAATTTCTCGTAGAAGAAGTTATTGACAATATTGATCAATTCGGAGCGGGCGGCGGCAGCCTGCGGGGAGAGCTCGCCGCGCTCGGTATCTTCGGTCAGAATATCCTTGAAGCGAATTAGCAAACGGACAATTTCTTTTTCCTTCTCTCCTTCGAGTGTATCTACGACCGAAAGAATAAGTTCATCCACCTGGTTGAGGATTGTACGGTCATCTATTTTGATGCCAGGTTTGAAGCTGTCCTCAACCGTGCGGATGAGCGACCATACCTGGTAGAGCAGGGTGGTCGGCTCGTCGAATAATTCCCGTAAATAAGCGGCCTCGACATACCGCCCGTTCAAACGAAAGATATTATAGAGGCGCTTGGCGACCTTGCCGTAATTGGGGTCTTTGACCAGATATTTTTTTATTTCGTTTTCAAGCTGGTGAACATAGTGATCGAGCGCATCGCCGCTGACATGTTTGACGAGCTTGCTGAAGATCGGGATGGATTCGACATCCAGATAGACCTCCTGGAAGAACGAATCCAGGTAGCCATCCAATGGGGTGATGCCGCCGTCGGCGGCTTCCCAGGTTGCGTCGAGCATGTTGCTGGCGTTGACCAACTGCTTGCGAACCGGATCAGCCACAACCCAGTCCAGCTTGCACCAACCGGGGTTCTGGGCGGCCTGCTCCCAGGAAATTTCAACGGGCTTTCCATCTTGCGACAGCCCTTGAATTTTACCGGCCTTGACTTCTGCGGTGGTCCAGGAGATTGGTGAGCCCGCTTTTTCAAGTTTGTCGTCATGGAGGATACTTTCGGGATAGGAACCGAACTTGACCTCGATCAGCGCATAGGTGTCACCCTGCATGGTTGAAAGAGCTTTCTCTCGCATTATTTTCCCTAAAATACGGCAGGCTTGCTCGCGGGTATCCGCGAGGATGTTGACACGCTCGAAGAAGTCCGCATCGCCTGGATAGGATTGAATTTTAGACTGCGCGGCAGAACCGGAGAGCGCCAGCGCGGTTTCCACCTGCCCTGGCACGTCGGCGAATTCCACAATCCGGCCGATGTTCCGAAAATGCGCCAGGTCTTCGGCGCTGAAATCCAGCATGGTAATATAGTGGCCAAATACGCCGCTCTTTTGATCAACGGCTACTTCCCCGGTCGGCGAAGTGGACATCGCCGCGAGCCATTGTAAAGCATCGGCTTCATCCAGTTCAACGCCCAATCTTTTTGCTGAGAGGATGATATTTTCAAGTTCCTGTTTTGGGTGCTCATTTTGGTTTGTCATTTTTGTCCTCCGCTAGATGAGTGGTTTCGGATTCCTTTAAAATAACTTCCAGCAATTCTGCTTCCATCACCGCGTCTTCCAGGGCGTGATGGGTCAGCTTGTGGTCTATGGCGTAATATGCGTTGATCGCCTTGTGGCTGGTTTGCCGCCACTGTACGCCGTGCAACCCCATATAAAATGCTTTGATATCCAATGCCGCATGACCGAAGGGGTTTGCACCGAGGTAGCGGTGAAAATAATCGTTGACAAACATCCAGTCAAATGGTGCGTTAAAAGCTGTAAAAATAGGAACAACGCCCTGGGGGGTGACATGCTGTATCCATTGAATGAAAAGTTGCAGCGCCTGATCCGGCGACTTCCCCTGTTGTTCCAACGTCTGCATGGACAACCCGTGGATCTGCATGGCTTCCGGCTCCGTCAGGGTACGGTCTGGGATCAGTTCAACATAAAAAGTGCGTCGGGGTTGGGAGAGTGTGCACGCGCCAATTGACAGCATGGCATATTTACTGGGGGCAGGACCAGCGCTTTCGATATCTACGATAATAAAAAACTCATCCTGCGGCTGCAAAATCATCCAGAGATTCCAATCACGAAGCGCATGGCCAGTTCCGGCGGATTGAATTTGGCCGGATATGGAGTTTGTTAACTTAATATATTATATTACAGGGTTGTATTTTCTTTTAAAACATCCAGTGAACAGTTGGTTGGTGTCAAATTCGCTGAACGGCAATAAGAACAGTTGACAAATCTATCATCTTCAGCCATCCTTAAGGAAAAGGAAAGGAGCACAACGATGGACTATGTGAATCTTGGCCGCACAGGGCTTAAAGTTTCTAAAATCTGTTTGGGCGCGATGACCTATGGTGACCCGAAGTGGCGCGATTGGGTGCTGCCGGAAGAAGCAGGCCGGCCATTCATCCAGCGAGCGCTCGACCTGGGCATCAACTTTTTCGATACCTCGGATATGTATTCAGTAGGGACGAGCGAGGAAATTTTGGGCCGCGCCTTGCGCGACTTTGCCGCCCGGCATAAGGTGGTTATTGCCACCAAGGTTTACTGGCCAACGGGGGAAGACCCCAATGAGCGCGGCCTGTCTCGCAAGCACGTTATGGCCGCGGTTGATGCCTCGCTGCGGCGGCTGGAGACCGATTACATTGACCTTTACTATATTCACCGATGGGATTATGAGACGCCGATTGAGGAGACGCTGGAGACGCTGAACGACCTCGTTCGGGCGGGCAAGGTGCGTTATCTGGGTGCTTCGAGCATGTTTGCCTGGCAGTTTGCAAAGAGCCTGTGCCTGGCAGATCGCCATGGCTGGTCGCGTTTTGTGGCGATGCAAAATCATTACAACCTGGTATACCGTGAAGAAGAACGCGAGATGATTCCATTATGTATGGATGAAGGCATCGCCATCGTACCGTGGAGTCCGTTGGGGCGTGGTTTTCTCTCGGGCAACCGCACGCGGGAAGACTACGGAGATACCGTGCGCGCCAAAAGCGATGAGATGTCGCGGGCATACTACGGAGAGGCGAGTTTTCAGATCCTTGACCGCGTTGCCGCCCTGGCAAAGGAAAAGAGTGCAAGCCCTGCCCAAGTTGCACTGGCCTGGATTTTTAACAAACCTTTTGTTACCGCTCCGATCATCGGTGCAAGCAAGATGAAACACCTTGAAGAGGCGGTTGCCGCTCTGGAGATTAGGTTCACCCCGGCGGAAATGGCTTCTCTGGAAGAACCTTACGCACCGCGCTCTATTCAAGGACATAGCTAAAACAAGCTGCGATTTTGCTGCGAGGAAAGTATCCGGATTCAGAAAAGAGCTTACCAATTTAATGTAAGCTTTTTTCGTGTTTGGTATAATGAATATGCAATAGACACAAAAAGAGCATGCTACGAATAACTCATCTCAATACTCAAGATGCTGCATGCCGGAGTGTTATTCGGTTCTTGGACACACTGGCGATAAAGGCATCGGCGTGTGTACCACCGCCCCTGTTCCTTCGACTATTTTTTCAGCTGCCTGTAACACTGCAGGCAAGGATTTATATGCTATCTTACAAAAGGATGGTGGGATGAAACCTGTCCCATACTCTGCCGGTTTCATTACCTTGCATATCAATCCGGCGAATTACTGGGTTAAGGGAAGAAAAAGCATTGATTAAATTTTGGAATTTGGCCGTCTTTATCGGTCAAAAAGGAGGATTACTGTGCCGGAAGTGACACTGGATGTAAATGGAAGGGTGTATACGTTTGAGGTGGCGAACAATGAAACGCTGCTGAGCGTGCTGCGCGAGCGGCTGGATTTAACAGGCGCCAAACCGGGCTGTCTGACGGGCGACTGCGGGGCATGCAAGGTCATCGTGGATGGTGTGGCAGAGGATTCGTGCATGTTGATGGCGAAGAACCTTGCGGGGAAGAAGATTGAGACGATTGAAAGCCTGGCGACGGCGGAAGGGCTGCACCCGATCCAGGAAGCGTTTGTTGAAGCTGGGGCGGTGCAGTGCGGGTATTGCACGCCTGGGATGATCATGAGCGCCAAAGCGTTGTTGGACAAGAACCCGAAACCGGAGGAG
>JADLFQ010000086.1 GCA_020845515.1 Anaerolineaceae bacterium
AGCCACTATGCCCTGGTTGAAGACCTCAAAACGCTGCTCCCAAGGGTACTAAAGGCAAGCGACAAAACACCACCATTCTCAGCGCTTTACAGCTATGACGGAGAAGATCACCTTGTTATTACGTTTGGAAATTGATTGTTTGTAGGGTGCCGCTCCAGGAACACTAATAAAGTACTTCCATAGCGACGCTGGTCGAATTCATATAGGGTTTGCCAGGTTATTTTTTCATATTCCTTGGGGTCAATTTGAACGATGACCCAACCATCCTCTGCCAGCCATTCGGGGTTTTGTTCTAACCCTTGAATCGCTTGTTTCCATAACCCTTTGTATTGCGGAGGCGCGATATAGATGTAATCAAAGGTTTGGTTGGCGGGTTTTCGGAGACAAGAGAATACATCGGCGAGAATGACTTCTGCATGTTCGTCTAAATGTGTATGAACAAGATTGGCTTTAATGGTTCTGTAGGCACCGGCGTTGTTTTCCACCAGCAGGGCAAATGCCGCCCCCCGGCTTAATGCTTCAATGCCAACGCTGCCGGTGCCGCCAAACATGTCAAATAAACGGGCGCCGACAATATCTGCGCCGATAATGTTGAATAGGGCTTCTTTAACGCGGTCTGTAATAGGGCGGGTGCCGGTACCCGGGACAGGATGCAAACGTATACCGCGTGCGGTTCCAGCGATAATGCGGGGGCTGCCCATGGAATACTTAGCTTTCCAGAAGGGAGGCGCAATCCCGCGCTTTTAAGATATTCCCATAGGGAGCGATAATGGGCAGGACACAGCCTGTTCCCAAAATGAATCGTTCTCCGCCGGTTTGATCAATTGCATCGCGAGCTTCATTTTCGATATCTACAGGGGTTCCCTGAACCATTGTCTCCCAACGGCGCAGGCCGCCGCAAAGTACACCGTTAAATTTCTGCCGAGCGTTTCGAAGGTCTGGCTGCGTATGCCGATCGTGCCAATTGAGAATTTGAACCGGGTAATCGGTAAGCTCATCAAACATCAAGTTATCCCCATGTATGTGCGCCATATTCAGCCACAGTTTCCCGGTTGCTTCCAGGGTTTGCATATCATAAAATTTTCCGAATTCGGAAAATTCAGATAGGGAAAGTAAATCTACGCTGGCATGCTGAATGGCATAAAACACACCGTCTATTCCTGTCTCCTCACAAGCCCTGATGAAGCGAAGGGTGGATTCGGTGATCGTCTTTAATCCTTCATGCAAAGCCTGAGGGGAACGGCGCAGAAAGGAAACCAAGTTATTTTTTCCGGCCAAATTTTTAGCCTGAGAAAGAGGGCTGAAGATCGTTTGGATCACCGGAGTTGTGCTGCCTAATGCACCCTTGAGGAGCTTAAGACATTCGAGTTGGGAGGCCAGCGCGCCGGATTGAGGATTCAAAGGTTTAAGCTTCGCCCAATCCTCTGGATTTCGAATGACCGGCTTGCCGTAGTCGCGCGTGCCTTCAGGATTCCCCACCCAAGTATCAGTGCTGCCCCAATCTTTGATGCAAAATGAAGATGCAGGGGTTACTTTGACGAGGTCAAAGTCAAAGATTTGTTGAAAAGCAAACGTCGCAGCGGCGAGACTCTGTGGGGATTGGTCATCAACAGGAAAATGCCGCCATAAGGCAACCGGAAGGCGCGACACTTTATTTCCTGAAAGGCAGGCTTCCAGTAATTGACGGTGTGTAACCGACGTATTCATGTTTACTTACCTCCTCAGATATGCATTATTCTTTTGGCTCTACAAGGGCGGAGATTGAGTCTAAGGTGTCTTTTATGGCCAGGTCTTCTTTGGCTTGGTCTGCAAAGTATTTTTCCATGAACACTGAACGGCGCAGGCGTAATGCAAGCGGTGCAACAACCTGAAGATCCCCTAGTTCTACTGTTTTTCGGCCATCCATTGCGGTGTAGGCGCGGCTGGCTTCGAACAATGAAATCTCAGCGCGGAGAGAATCGATTTTTAGGTGCTGGATCAAGTTTATGCCTGCCTGTAGTATTTCATCCGGAATGTGGATGTTGTGGATTTGTCTTCGTATTTCCTGAATCTCCGCGCATATTTGCCGGGTTTCCTCATGGTATTGCTGGACGAACTGGCGTGGATTGGCGGCGTATGCCTGGGTAGATTGCCAGGCGCGCTGCCGTTCTTCCGAGTTTTCAAGGCCGCGAACGATAGCTTTTAAACCGAATCGATCCATAATCTGTGGACGCAGGGCGCCTTCCTCCGGATTCATAGAGCCGATTAGGGTAAAGTGCGCCTGGTAAGAGACAGAAACTGACCCACGGCGGACGGAATAACTGCCCGCGGCCGCTGCATCGAGAATAGCGTTAATAATGTCCCTGCTCAACAGATTCACTTCATCTGCGAACAAAATGTTCTTGTGTGCCTGGGCGAGCAACCCGCGTCTTATACGGATTTGCTTGTTAAGCACGGCGCGTTCGTCGAGACTCCCGATGACATCGTCCAGGGTGGAATGGAGGGGAAGTTCAACCAGAGCGGCTCGCTCCATCCTGGTTAAGGGTTTTCCTTCGCCATATTTTTTGGCACAGTCCGGGCAGACGGCGCCAATGCCGCCACTTTCAATGTCCTCCGGCATACAGCCGTAAAAACAGTTGCTGTGCTCGGTATTTGGGAGGAGATCCAATAAGCTGCGGACAGCTGTTGTTTTTCCGGTACCGCGCGGCCCGATTAACAAGACTCCGCCAATAGAGGGGTTTGCCAGTGCAAGCAGCAATGCCAGTTTCATTTCGGCTTGCCCGGTTAAGGCGAGAAAAGGGAAGGGGAGTAGTTCAAATGTGCCGAACTCCTCTTCAACCAGGTTTTTTGATACCGAACGCCCAGTAACAATGTCTATTAATTCTTTGAGAGAACCCACTTTAACTTCCGATGGTTCACCTTCCTGAAAATCGGAGTTAGAAAGGCGCGGGTCGGAGGGTGAGGGCAGTTCCTCTGAAAAGGACATCATTCCTTTATTGTACTTCGCTGTACGTCCAGAAACGGTTGGCAAAAAAGTTCCAAAGCATGACAACAAGAATCGCAATTGCGAGTGTGGCGTTATGTCCGATAAATTGCGGGGTAAGGCCAATGCCTACGAGCCAACGCGCGCTTATTGCAATGAAAAAATCCTCCAGCAAAGCGAATAACCCAATGCGGATTCCCAAACCAAGAAAACTGACAAGGGAAAATTGAAATAACTGGCGGACAAAGGTTTTTCCGCGGGCGTCCGGGTAAGTCCAATGGCGATTCCAGATAAAGTTGCTAATTACGGCGGCAATAAAAGAGATGGCACTTGCCCAAACCGCCTCAATTGCAGTTGTAACCAGAAGGAGATTGAAAACACCAAAATCGACTACTGCGCCAACAATGCCGACAACTGCGAAGCGAATAAAGCGGGTTCTCTCTTTTGGATTGGCAAAGATCATACCAATCCCAGTTTTTGCTGGAAGTAAGGAATAGTTCTCTTGAGGCCTTCTTCCAAAGGTATCGTGGGTTCCCATCCTAAAATTTCCTTTGCACGGGTGATATCGGGCCGCCGGCGCTGGGGATCGTCTCCGAGGCGAGAAGCCGGTTTTAAAATAACTTCCGCTTGATTGCCAATCATTTTGTTGATAGTTTCGGCAAGTTCCAGAATAGCGATTTCATTCGGATTGCCAATGTTAACAGGGTTGTGCTCTTCGGATAACAACAACCGATAAATACCTTCCACCAGGTCGCTGACATAACAAAAACTTCGAGTTTGTGAGCCATCGCCATAGATAGTAAGCGCTTCGCTGCGAAGGGCTTGCTGGATAAAATTAGGGACGACACGGCCATCGTCGAGGTGCATGCGAGGGCCAAAGGTATTAAAAATCCGGGCAATACGGGTGTTAATGCCGTGATAGCGGTGGTAAGCCATAGTGAGTGCTTCCGCAAAACGTTTAGCCTCATCGTACACAGAGCGGACACCGATTGGGTCCACATGCCCCCAGTAAGATTCTGTTTGAGGGTGTTCAAGGGGGTCGCCATAAATTTCGGAGGTGGAAGCGAGCAAATAGCGGGCGTTGTGGCTTCTGGCAACGCCGAGTGTATTATGGGTGCCAAGAGCGCCGGCCTTCATAGTTTGAATGGGGAGATTCGTATAGCCATAGGGAGAGGCAGGGTTGGGGCTTGCTGGAGAGGCGAAATGTAAAACGGCATCAATTTCACCTGGAACAAAAATAAAATTGGCAACATCATGCCGGATGAATAAGAACTTGGGATTGCCTGCCAGGCAAGTGAGGTTGTCAATATTGCCGGTGACAAAATTGTCCATGCCGATTACATAATGCCCTTCGTCAATAAATCGCTCACATAAATGAGACCCTAAAAACCCCGCCGCGCCTGTGATAAGAATTCTCATGTTTTCCTCGATGTAAAAATTTTATTTCCAATCGAAACGCACCAAAGAACCGTCGCCGGTGATTTGTTGCGCCTGAGTTGTGACAGGATTGATGAACCAAAGGTTCCCCTGATAAATTGCAGCAATCCAAATACTATTGTCCTCACTCACACCGGGTTGCCACACAACTGTTTGCGGCTCCAACCCCGGCTGTCCTTCTGGCGGGAATACCTTGGAACGATTGGATCCGTCCCGATCCATGACGAGAAGATGGTAGCGGCTGGTCTCGCTTTGCTCAGGAAAGACAGCCTGTAGAAAAGCTATTGCATATTGACGGAGTGGTAGACGTGGAGAGGGGGAAGGATATGAAAACATGCCTACTTGAGGTACAAGTGTTATGGGTAGTTTTTCGATAAGATTGATTGCCAACAGATCGAAGAGCGGTGAAGCTTCGTCGCTTGAAAAGTTGGAAGATGAGGCATGAAAGGTGGTGTAGATCAAACTGCTGTCATTTGCCCAGCCGATGTTCGGCACCCAAGCCCAGTCGCTGCGTGTTTGTAGAGGGACAAGTTCCAGCAGGGGTTGTAATTCGCCATTTTCAATATTTACGAGGCCTATCGAATCGGGGCGGGCGTAAGCCAGTTGTTCTCCATCCGGTGACCATTTGTAAGCTGCACCCCACCAACCGTATATGCCGCCCGAATTCGTCTCTACGACTTGTGACCTTTCGATAATTCCCCCCGTCTTATTTACAGTCATTATTTGCAAGTCGTTATTTGCTTGCCAACCTGGAGGGGTCGAACGGGGTTCCACTGTGGAAAAGGAAACAGTCATTTGCCGTCCTGGAACCCAATCTGCAAAATGCACTATATTATCTACCCGCAGGTAAACAGGTTCAGATTTTGATTCAGAAAGATTGATCATCCAAAGTGAGTTGATTTGTTCGTCATCAGAAGTACCAGGCTTGCGGGTGAAGAGCAGCCAATTCCCATCCGGAGATAAAGAGAAAATCCGGCCATCCAGGTCTCCTGAAGTGAGGATGGGGCGGCGATTACCGGTTGTAGATTCCATCAGCCAGACGTTCCCTGCCGTCAGGTAGACCAACCTGCCCGGAATGGAGATTGCTGTAAAGGGGGTCTGCACGCCCACCATGACAATCTCAGGTTTGGCGGGTTTTAAAATTTGTGATTTAAATGGTGTGCGAGAAACTTCAAGATCATTTTCGTATAGTTTTCGGTAGGTGAGTTGCTCAATTCCGTTGACGCCAGGCTGGATTAACATCGTTTGTCCTTCGGGGAGCGACTCATTGCGCATCGTTTGACGTTCGAAAGAGATGCTATTTTCAATAACCTCAAACTCTTCGCGTATGCGGGTAACTTTTATTTGAGATGATTGCTGAAGTGGGGAATAGACGGATGGATCTGTTTTATCCAGGCTTCCAAGTATGATGCCAGCTTGCGCCAGGGCGGTCTGAACCGTAGTCCCTTCGACAACTTTCTCGGTGATGGTTTTTCCATCTATTTGAATCTCAATATTTATCTGGGCGAGCGATGAGCTATCCTTTCCGCAACCGGCATTCACAAGGAATAGGGCTATGAGGAGCAGAGAGCGAATTATCCGTATGAGAGTGGTGTGCAATTTGTTCAAGGGGATCAGATTTATGTTGTTCTTTTTAAATCGTGTATAATCACTTCGCTGAAGATTATGAGAGAATTCATTGTTGCCTTCTGCCTGTAAGTGTCATAAGACCCTCTGAAATGGCGACGCTATCAATTCTGAATCCAGCAGTCATGGGGTCGAGCTGTTCATTCAAAGCTGAATTGATCGTAGCTGAGATACTTTCCACCAAACTCTGAGGTGCAGGAACCGGCCCTAAATCAAAAGATGTCAGCATGGCGGTTAGACCACCATTTTGATCTGTGCTGACTTGGATGGCAAGACGGGCATTGGCCTGAATAGAGCCTTTGTGGGCAACTCCATATATTTCCACCTGATTGTTTTGCAGGAGAACTTGTGGATTTAGGAGTAAGGGTTCGGGCTGCTTGGAAAGCTGTTGGCTTAAAAGAGAGGTTAACTGCGATTCTGTTATTGTCAGCGTAATTTGGCTGGCAGAGTTAGGATCGTTCAGGGAATGTTCTAGATTGTTTTGAAGCTCGCTGACCGCGAGTGTGGATACAGGCACTGTCCTGGACGACGTAGGTCCTCCTACTGAAATTTGACAGGCGAGGGAGGCAAGTGCAATGACCAGGCAGGCGGTGAATATATTTGCGGGATAGTTTTTCATTTTTCCGTATTGATGAATCTATTCAATAGATAGGGCATATTATAGCATGGGACATTCAACGGAGAACGCATTCACTCAGGAAAATACTATTGAAGCCTGTATTGAAGCTTTGTTATTTGTTGCTTCTGCCCCGATTCCTGTTTCTCTGCTTACCGAAGTACTTGAAAAACCAGCCGAAGCCGTTGAAGCAAGCCTGGCTGCGCTTGAGTTTTTCTACAAAGAGCGAGGCGGACTGCGAATTCAGCGCTTTGGCGGACGGGTTCAACTTACCACTGCACCGGAGCTTGCGTGGGTGATCGAGAAATACTTGGGACTGGAAGCTACGGCACGACTCAGCCGGGCTGCTTTAGAGGCATTGGCGATTATTGCTTATCGGCAGCCGATCACCCGCCCGGGGATTGATGCAATCCGTGGCGTCAATAGTGATGGGGTGTTGCGAAGTCTGCTGAGTAAAGGATTAATAGAGGAAGCAGGCCGCGCAGAGGGCCCAGGGCGCCCCATCTTTTATGTCGCGACACAAGAGTTTTTACAGCATTTCGGTCTTTCCTCTTTGGAAGACCTACCACCTTATGAAACGGATCAGGCTGAGCCACCTGAAGACAAGCCGTTGCTCAAAGACTAAATTTGACAACAGGAAATAGAGTCCCATTATGGAAGAGCGCGTACAAAAAATTATCTCACGGGCAGGGTATGGTTCCAGACGATTGTGCGAGGAGTTAATCAAAGCCGGCCGAGTTCGTATCAATGGAAAAATTGCCTCACTGGGCATGAAAGCGGATATGGTGAAAGACACCATTCATGTTGATGGCACCGAATTGCCAAAAAGTAATCCCGACCGAATTTATCTTGCACTTAACAAACCGCGCGGTGTACTTTCGGATTATGACCCGCAAGACCCCCGCCCCAGTGTACTCGACCTTATTCCCAATCAAGAGCATTTGTTTACGGTTGGAAGGCTTGATTTAGATAGTGAAGGGTTGATTTTGCTCACAAATGACGGTGAGTTGGCAAATCTGCTTACACACCCGCGCTATGGGCATGAAAAAGAGTACCGGGTACTTGTTGCCCGTAGGCCTGATCAAGAACAGCTTGCCACCTGGCGGCGGGGGGTTGTATTGGAGGATGGGCAAAAAACAAGACCGGCTGAGGTGGTGGTTGAAAGTACTTTTGGGAAGGGGGCGTGGCTTCGGGTTGTTATGAGAGAAGGGAGGAAGCGGCAGATCCGAGAAATTGGCACAAGGATTGGTTTACCCGTTGTGCGTATCCTCCGTACTCGGATTGGGAGTTTGTTCTTGGGAAACTTGAAACCTAGAGAGTGGCGTACGCTGACTTCGGATGAGGTGAAGAGTCTTTATGCGCTTGTTTCCGGCAAAACTAATACTTCTAAACGACCCTCTTCGAAAGATTTTTCTCCAAAGCATAAGAAATCATCAACGAACCCTCCCCCAGCCTGGGGCAGCAAACCAAAACGGGAGCATAAGCCTGGTTAAGGCTCAGGATAAGTTTGGGCAGGTTCTTTTAAGACGTAAAAAGCAAGGATCCCGCCAAAAGTTGCGATTAAGCCACAGGCAATATAGATGGTGCGATGCCCAATGGTCTCTGCGAGAGAGGCGGCAAATGCCATGGACAATAAACCGGCTGCGGTACGCAGTGCGATCTGTGCGCTGCTGACACGGCCTCTTTTTTCATCGGGAACGGCAAGCTGGATCACAGTCATAACTGCCGATTGGGCAGGGATGAATCCAAAACCCACAATAAAAGAAAAAGCAACAATATAAGCAAACTCTGGGGCGAGGCCAATCGCTGCAAAGGATAAGCCCATCACAACAACCCCGGCGCCGATGAGTGTGTGCTTGAGGAATTTTCGACTCATAAAGCCCAGTAAAATTCCGGCAAGCACCATGCCGGCACCTTGCGCGGAATCCACAATTCCAAGCCCTTCTGCTCCGATGCCAAATGTCCTTTGCAGGTAGGGCACCCAAATAACATTGATGGCACCAAACCCAAGCTGAGTTACCCCCATGACAACCATAACGCCGATCATCGTTTGGTTGGCAAATAGATAATGGACGCCCTCTTTTAGATCGAGCCATATTGCTTGAAATCCATGGCGGGGTGGGAGATATCCAATTTTTGGAGGCCGCAGGAATAGCATGATTGATGCAGCGGCGAGCAAACAGATGGAATCAACGATGAAAGCAATAGATGTTCCCCAATATCCGATCGAAAAACCGGCTAGTGCAGGCCCGGCAAGCAAACCTACGGTGGTGACGAGCTGCATTAATCCGTTGGCTGCGAGAAGATCATCTTTATCCGTTATGATTTCAGGAAGGACTGCATTCATAGCAGGGTGAAAGAAACGGCTGACGCAGGACATTAAAAAACCGATAACATAAAATAACCAAACTTGGTTGGGAGTTTGAACGAGGAGGAGAAACAAGACGAGGGCGGCGCGTATGAGGCTGGAAAAAACCATAGTTTTTTTGCGATTCCAGCGGTCGACAAATACTCCGGCTACAGGGCCCAAGATCAACATGGGGATCGCTTCAGATATGACAGATAGTCCTACCATCAGCGTGGAGCCTGTTAGTCTTTCAACGGCAATTGGGATCGCCAATAGAATGAAATATTCTCCGATATAGGAGATCAAATAGCCGAGCCATAGAATTGCAAAACTGAATTCTCTAAAAAGGCGGATATAGGTCCCCCTCGCTTGCGTTTTGCTGTTCATAAAATGTTATTTAGCAGCCCGGTGATTATACTCGTGGACGATGTATTTTGATAAAAAAGCGCGTGCTATAGCAAAAATAAAAACACATTCCAATGATCGCTGGCGGGGTACTTTGTATTGAACTACAGTATCTAGTTCTCATGCGGCAGTTGCTTTTGAATACTTTGTGCTATTTCCAGCGATATGGGCTGCTCTTTGGCACGTTTACGGATAAACTCTTTTAACTTTTCAATTGGCAATGCAGGGACAAGCGCTTCGTCGCATTTTAAAACAGCTTTCGGGTTGGTGAACACAAGGATGGGCTGTACAGGGGGCAGATTCTGGCCGCTCACTTTTTCAGACAAATAGCTCGTAGCATCTTGCAGCACAGATTTGATCTCGGACTCTGGCCGGCCGAGGGACTCTTGGGCAAAGATTTTCAAATAGATATTGCCGCCTTTCTGCTTAAAGCGCTCATTTTTAACATCGTACACAATTGTTCCACCTTGGTGATAAGGAATTAACGTCCATATTCCTGCGGGCCCAACCAGAAGGTGGGACACTTTCGTGGTGTAATGATAGAGCGTATATTTATCGCCTATTCCCTTTAGTGCCTGGGTGAGTTTCTCGTCTGGGCGGGGAGAGCGCCCCCAGCGGTTGCCAAAATAGATACCAACCTGAGATAAGATGAAGCCTGCAATCAACGCCACAAAAGACCAGTTGATGTACTGGACGTTGAAAGAGGCGAATAACCCAATTGCCAGAATGATTAGGCTGGCAATACTGGTGTATTGGCCAATTTTTTTGTTCTTGTTGATAAGTTTTTCGTTAGTGACAACTTTCATTAGATAATTTCTCCTGGTCTTTTTTTGAAGTAAATATTAAGAGTGCTCAATGTTATGGCGGATATTTTTTATGAGGACAAAAAGCCTCCGAGCTGTTTTGCCCTTGAATTGTTTTATTGCTCTTGGGGCTTTGGCAAACGTTCCTGTATCGCCCCCGGCAACGTTTCTACGATTTGATTTTGAACCGCCTGCCTTGCCAGGCGGATAGCACTGACGAGCGCCCGGCTGTCTGAACGTCCGTGCCCAATAAAGACATAACCATTGACACCCATTAGCATGGCAGCGCCAATTTCGGCTGGATCCATTTTTTTCTTAAGGATTGCAAATGCAGGCTTTGCAAGCATGTACCCTACTTTGCGCAGGATGGAGGCACTGATCTCTTCCCGCAAAAGGTCGGTAATGAATTTTGCCACTGCTTCACTGGTTTTTATAAAGATATTGCCGGTGAAACCATCTGCTACAACCACATCTGCATGGCCTCCAAAAAGTTCTTTCGGTTCCACATTGCCAATGAAATTAAGACCACTGGCTGCCAGAACTGGATAGGCATCACGAACAAGTTGATTCCCTTTGCCGGCCTCTTCCCCATTGGATAAGAGTCCTAAACGGGGATTGGAAATCCCCACGACTTTCTCTGCATAAATGGATGCCATCACGCCAAACTCTAGAAGAAACTCAGGGCGGCAGTCTGCATTTGCGCCGGTATCCATGAAAGTGCAACGCCCATTTTTTGTGGGGATGGTGGTGACCATTGCGGGGCGGATAATTCCTTGCATGCGGCGCAAAATTTTAACGGCATGAAACATGGCGGCGCCGGAATTTCCGGCAGTTATAAAAGCGTCTGCCTCGCCCTTACGGACAAGCTCAAGCCCAACGGCCATGGAATTTAGGGGTTTGCGAGACACGCTCTCCACCGCATGGTCGGACATTTCCACCGCATCGGGAGCGTGCTCAATCCGAACAGGAATTTTTTTGGTATTTTTTGCTTTTAGGCGAGGCTCCAGTAATTCCTGGTTGCCTGTAAGGATAATTTCTTCCCCAAAGAGTTCGGCAGCTTCCAATGCCGCCTGGATCTCAGGTTCCGGAAATTGGTCACTGCCCATTCCGTCGAGCACGATGCGCATAATCTCTCCTATCTTGAACTTGACGACGTCTATTATTTTAGCTGAGATTGCCTTGACAATCAATCAGAGCAGATTATAATAGCGAAGCATTTGCGCTGGTGCTGGAATTGGCAGACAGGCATGGTTGAGGGCCATGTGCCGCGAGGCGTGGGGGTTCAAGTCCCCCCCAGCGCATCTTTCAGAAAAGGGGAGAACCGCCATCCGCCGGTTTTTTGTTTAAGCTCTCTACAAATCCCTATCCACGATAAAACTCGCCAAAGTCTCCAGGGAGTGTCTTTCTGAACTTGGGGGTTGACTCTCCAAGTGAACCCGGGCCTGTTCAATAAACCGGCAGGCTTCGCTATGCGCTTTTGTGATAGATTTACTGGCGCAAATCTTTTCCACCAGGCAATTAAGCTCATCAGAACTCGGGCAATCACCTTGTAGAATTTGAAGAACTTCCGGCTCTTGCGCATGATCCTCGATATAGTAAAGCCCCGGGAGGGTTAACAAGCCCTGCCGTAAATCGCCGCCTACTGGTTTGCCAATTGTTTCCGGATCTCCTGTGAAATCGAGAATATCATCAATAATTTGAAAAGCCATCCCGATTTTGTAGCCGTAATTTTTCATTGAGTTGATGGTCTTTTCCTCCGCCGGACTGATCAGTGCTGCCGTCCAGGCAGACGTTTCAAAGAGAGAGGCGGTTTTTGCATATATCCGGCTATAGTAATTATCACGCTCAGTCTGGCAGTGTCCACTAAATAACTGAGTTATTTCTCCATTGACTATGGTGGCAAGCGTTTGAGAAAAAATCTTCATGACGGGGATTGACTCTGCATCCGCGGCAAGCTTTGCTGCCCTGGCAAAGACAAAATCTCCAGTCAAGATGGTGGAGCCGGGAGACCACTGGGCATTCAAGGTTGGCATGCCACGGCGAAGAAGTGATCCATCAATTAAGTCGTCATGGATTAAAGTGGCTGTATGCAGTAGCTCGATAGCTGCCGCCAGAGTGACTAATTTATCCTGGGGTGCCTCGAGCATATGGCCGACCAATAATGTGATCGTTGGGCGAATTCTCTTCCCACCAGATTTAACAATTAACTCCAGCGCCGCTTGCAGGTCCGGGTGCTGCTCATTAGTTTGGGCAAGCATAAGGCTCTCAACTGCCTGAATATCTGCTTGAACCTGTGAAAAAACGGATACCGGGATGTTCAAATTGACGATCTCCATGCAAATAGTTGATCTGCATTGTGGGTTGTGTTTTTGATTATTGTTTCCAATTTACTTTGCCGTAGTTGTGCAACTTTCCTGGCAACATATTGCACATAAGCCGGCTCATTCCTCTGACCACGGAAGGGGTGAGGCGTGAGGAAGGGTGCGTCCGTCTCGATCAGAAGGTGATCATCAGGGCACATCTCCGCAACTGCCTGCAAATCAGCCGCGTTTTTGTAAGTTACCGGCCCGCTGATACCGATAAAAAAGTGGTGAGAATGGATCATTTGCATTGTATCTACATCTTCTGAAAAGGAATGCAAAACCCCAGGGCGATTAGCGAGTGCAGAATTCGATTCCTTTAAATTTTTTTGCCACTTCGCAATAATTTCCCACAGGTCTTTAAAAGCCTCCCGGTTATGCAGGATAACGGGGAGCTGACACTCCGCAGCCAATTCCAACTGTTCAGTCAGGATGTTTTTTTGCATGAACTGGGGCGCTCTGTCACGATAGTAATCCAGGCCAATTTCTCCTATGGCGACAACTTTGGGGTGTTGCGCCAGCTCTCTCAGCTGCCTGATGGTATCTTTTTGCCAGGTTAGAGCGTCGTTAGGATGAACCCCAACCGCCGCGTACAGGTTGGGGTACTGGTCGCACAATTCAACCACCTGGTAACTACCGTTTAAGTCGATTGCAGGTACCAAGATTTTATCCAATCCTGCTGTCCAGGCGCGTTCAATAACTTCTGCCAGGTCTTTATGAAAGGTGGTAAGGTTCAGATGACAATGGGTATCGGTAAGAGCCAACACATTATTTTATACCTGCGATTTTTAATCCATCTTGTAGTATAGCCTGAACGGAATCTTTATGGGTGGTTTCAGTGTACACCCGGATAATTGGTTCTGTACCTGAGAAACGTATCAGCAGCCAGCCGCCATCCTCGAGATTAAACTTAAAACCATCCATTGTATTCAGGCCAGTAAATTTGAGTCCACCAATTGTTTCTGGATTGGCTTGTAAAATAAGATTCTCCCGCGAAGCACGGTCGCCAGTGAATTTTGTATCAATGCGGTCGTAGTAGTGGGGACCAATTTTGCTAAATAGAAGCGCCAGTAACTCCGAAGGTTTGCAATTGAGCTGTACCATCATATCTAGAATGAACAAGCCAGCAAGAATGCCATCTCGCTCTGGAACATTCCCGCGAAACGCATAGCCTCCGGACTCTTCACCACCGATCATTGCATTTGTCTCGATCATTTTTGGCGCGACATATTTGAAACCGACCCCCGTCTCATAGATCGGAACATTATAAAGCTTGCCAAGTTTTTCAAGCATGCTGGTGGTGGAAAGTGTTTTTACGATCGCGCCTCTTTCTTTGCGAACTTCGAGTAAGTAATAGGCAAGGAGAGCATAGGTTTGGAGTTGGTTTATAAAAGCACCGTGTTCATCCCCAAAACCGAGTCTGTCCGCATCTCCATCGGTGACGATGAGCACATCGGCGTTTTCCTGAACGGTTTTTTGCAAGCCAACATCTATATTGGGTGGAATAGGTTCGGGGCGCTTCATCTCAGGATAGATGGGGTTGCGCTCATTGTGAATTTCGATCACTTGAGTTTTACCCCCTGCCAGTAGGCGTGTGAACCATCCCGCCCCGTTGCCCCACATCGCGTCAACGACGATCTTAAGGCCTGCGTTGCGAATGGGTTCGAGATCAATAAGCGATCCCAGATGGTTAATATAATCTTCGGCTGGGTCAAAGCGCACAATTGTACCTGCCTCAAGAGCTTCTGGTGCAGGTGTTCGAAGCACTTCTTCAGCAGAGGCTGGGATTAATGATTCGATTATCTCGAGACCCTCAGGGGCAATTGCTCCGCCATGCTGATCGCGCACTTTAAACCCATTATCGGTGGGAGGGTTATGTGATGCGGTAATGTTGACTCCCCCCGCGGCTTTTTTATGCGCTATTGAGAAGGAAATTACGGGTGTAGGCGTAGCACTGTTTGTAAGGTGGACTTTAAAACCATTGCCTGCCAGCACTTCGGCAACCGCAAGTGCAAAATTCTCTGACTGAAAGCGCTTATCATAACCAACAACAACCCATTGTCCGGATTTTTCAATGGCTTTCAAGTAACTTGAGAACCCTTGTGCGCAGCGGCGGACATTTGCGAATGTATAATCTTCGGCGATCACCCCCCGCCATCCATCTGTGCCGAATTTGATGGTGTCTGACATGCTTCCTCCGCCTGTGAGATTTTGAACGATTGCAATTATTATAACAGTGGTTCTACTTCGTGGAAAGTTTTTGTACGCACCGTGCTATAATCTATGTCCGTATTGGTTATAGGAGCGTGGATCGTGGATCAGAACAAGGCTATTTACTTGGATTATGCAGCCAGCGCACCGCTGGATAAACGAGTTCTTCGGGAGATGATGCCCTACTTTGAGGAAAATTTTGGCAACCCTGCTTCTATTCATTCTTATGGACAGCGAGCAGAAGCAGCCATTGAAAGCGCACGAGAGAGAGTTGCCACTACTTTTAGGGTTACGCCACAAGAGGTTGTTTTTACAAGCGGCGGCACTGAAAGCGACAACCTTGCTATCCGCGGAGCGGCGTTTTCAAAAAGAGAGATAACCGGGGCAAATCGGATTTTAATCAGTCCGGTTGAACATCATGCTGTGCTGGAAACCGCACAGCAGCTGTCCAAACATTTTGGTTTTATTGTAGAATTTCTATCCGTAGATGAGTTTGGCCGAGTGGACCCTGAGGAGGTGGACGCAGGGATTAAGCCGGACACCGCAATTGTTTCGGTTATTTACGCCAATAATGAAATCGGGACGATTAACCCGATACGAGAAATAGCTGCTATCTGTCGGGAGAAGGGAGTGCTGTTTCATACAGATGCTGTTCAAGCGGCCGCGCATTTGACCATTAATCTGAATGAGACGCCGGTAGATCTGCTCTCAATTGGTGCGCATAAATTTTATGGTCCGAAAGGGATTGGGAGTCTGATTGCTCGCAAAGGTGCGAAACTTGTTCCGGTGATTACCGGCGGGGCGCAGGAGTTCTCATTGCGGGCTGGCACGTCGAATGTGCCTTATATTGTTGGCCTGGCGGAAGCCTTAAAATTAACTTCTGAAAACAGAGAGCCAAATTCTCTTCGTATGCGAGCCTTAAGGGACCGGCTAATTGAGGGTGTTTTAGAATCTATCCCGCGCGCCAAATTGACCGGTCACCCTGTAGAAAGGCTGCCTAACCATGCCAGCTTTGTCTTTGAGGGCGCTGACGCAAATCTTTTGTTGGTTATGTTGGATATGGCGGGCTTTGCCTGCTCTTCAGGATCTGCATGCAAAGTAGGGAGTCCGAAGCCGTCGGAGATTTTGAAAGCAATCGGATTGTCGAGTAATTGGGCGATGGGCTCGCTTAGGGTTACGTTAGGTGTGGATACAACTCTTGAAATTGTTGAGAAGTTTTTGAAAGCGCTTCCTCCTTTGGTTGAACAAGCCCGCTCCTTGAAGGCATAAACCATGACAGACAAACCCTTGGTGGCAATTGCGATGAGCGGCGGTGTTGACAGCTCGGTGGCGGCGGCTTTGCTTCAAGAGCAGGGGTATTCCGTTTTTGGTTTAATGCTGCGATTGTGGAGCGAACCAGGCCTGGAAAAAGAGAACCAGTGCTGCACACCTGATTCGATGGCACAGGCAAGACGAGTGGCAGCGCGGTTGGGTTTTCCTTTTTATGTAATTGACGCCCGCGAGTATTTTTATAAAATGATTGTACAAAGTTTTATCGCCGGATATCGCAGCGGGATCACCCCCAACCCATGCATGATATGCAACCAAACCGTTCGCTGGGGATTTTTATGGGAGAAGGCTGCTGGTTTGGGTGCAAAGTACATGGCGACCGGACATTATGCGCGTTTGCAGCGATGCGAGGAAGGTAACTTTTTGCTCCTGCGTGGAATAGATAAATCAAAGGACCAATCGTATGTGTTAAGCCGGTTGACACAAGACCAGTTGGTGCACTCCCTCTTTCCACTTGGAGGGCTTTTAAAAAGTCAGGTTAAGGAGATTGCTGATAAATATCAACTGGGAACAGCGAATCGAAAAGAAAGCCAGGATTTGTGTTTTCTGGGCGGCAGAGATTATCGCGGGTTTATGGAGAGACAGGAGGAGCAGGCAGTCAAGAGAGGTGAAATTGTTGACTCGAGAGGCAAGGTATTGGGGGAGCACGAAGGATTGGTGGGTTATACGATTGGACAGAGGAAAGGATTGGGCCTTTTCGCGAATCGCCCTCTGTACGTCTTGATGAAAGATCAGCAGACCAATCGTCTTGTGGTGGGGACCGAAGAGGAGTTGTCTTTTGGGGAGTTAATTGCAGGGGACGCCAGGTGGCTGCGAGGTGTTATTCCGGAGGGCAGCTTCAAAGCAGAAGTGAAAATCCGGTATCGCGCAAAACCCGCAACCGGAACTATTGAAATTTTGGACGAGAAGAGATTTCGCGCTACATTCGAGGAACCGTTGCGCGATATCACGCCAGGACAATACGCGGTTCTTTATGAGGGCGATGTTGTTCTGGGAAGTGGAATTATAGAGACATCTAGTTTGAGATGAGCGATCTATGACGTGGGCTTCTGTTCTTTTCGGGGTTATTGTCGCAACATTAATCGGCGCTTTCTTCCATTTGTGGAGGGGTGGCAACCTGACACGGTTAATTTTCTATCTGTTTCTAAGTGAGGTGGGTTTTTGGGTCGGGCAAGCCGTGGCATCCAATCTGGCATGGAAGATAGGACAATATGGTCAAATTAACTTTCTGCTCGCGAGTTTGGGAAGCTTCCTTTTTTTAGGGGGGGGGTACTGGTTGAGCAGTATACCCGGCGAGAAGACTGGAAAGAAATAAAAAAGGGCATGGATGCCTCTTTCCATGCCCTGTAAATTTTCTCTGAAGGTCAGAGAGCTTTTACATTTGCGGCTTGTAACCCTTTTGGACCCTGCTCCACAGTGAACTCTACTTGCTGGCCCTCAGCAAGGTTTCGGAAACCATCCATCTCGATAGCTGTGAAGTGTACAAAGACGTCTGGCCCGCCATCACGAGAGATGAAGCCATAACCCTTGCTGGTATTGAACCATTTTACTGTGCCGGTTACACGTTCTTCCATTTTGGTACTCCTTGTTTCTATTGCAAAAAGTGAAGTTGACTGCCAGGCATCTAAAACCCGTAAACTGGCCGACAAAGCGGCGTTAAAGTAAAAACCCGGAAGGCGAGGCATGCCTACCCGGCTTCTAATTAAGAGAACTACAGGTCGTTCGATGCCATAAAACAGAATTATTTTAACAAATTTTAATATTCTGTCAAGAAAAATGGGAAAGATGTTAGTGCAAAGAGTTCCATTTTGGCAGCGATATGTCTGTTGCAGCGATTGATGCGGATTGATGGCTCTCTGCGTGATTGGTTTGAAGAGCGAGCGCAGAAATGTACTTCATTAATTTTTATCTCCAGTATGAGAGAGAGGAATGCTTTGTTCCCTGGATTTATACGGGATTTCAGCAACCACTTTGCAGTTGAACCACTTAGCCCACCTGATACTCGCCGCTCCTTTCTCCGCGTTAATGGTCTTTTATAAGGGGATATAATTAAAAAGGGAACTCATTTTTTTTAAATAGTGGAACAAGAAAGGAGACATGGAGAAGTGTGTTTTAAATGCCCGCAAGGAAATTTGACGGAAGAAAGGATCAGCGAGTTGGTTTTGACTTTTCGTGATCTCCCTCCGATAGAATTTTTATCTTACACAAAACTGCGCCCTGCAGCAGTCCTGGTCCCTGTTTTTTGTTTTGCGGGGGAATGGAATCTCTTGTTAACACGGAGGACGGAAACTGTTAATGATCATAAAAGTCAGGTTTCTTTTCCGGGCGGTGCCGCTGAACCAGAGGATGCCAGCCCGGTGATTACGGCTTTGAGGGAAGCGCATGAAGAGGTGGGAATAAGCCCGGATGATGTAAAGATTTTAGGAAGCCTGCCTGCCCAGCCAACAATCACTGGGTTTATGGTTACACCGGTAGTGGGGAAGATACCTTGGCCCTATGAATTTCGTTTATCTATGCACGAGGTTGACAGGGTGTTTTCAATCCCGCTTTCCTGGCTGTCAGATACTGCTCACCTTGAGGAACGATCATATGTCTCACCAGGTGGACAAGCCTATCCAGTGATGTTTTTCAATTCCTATGATGGCGAGACACTCTGGGGGATTTCTGCTCGTATCACATGGATTTTATTAAAAGCCTTGCAACTGATCTAATAAAAAGAACAGCAGCGTTTTTCTTCGCTGCTGTTCTTTTTATTTTTATTAG
>JADLFQ010000087.1 GCA_020845515.1 Anaerolineaceae bacterium
GCAACCGCAGACGTATTGACAGTCGGTATTCCCCAAGAATTCAGCACCGAAGTAGAATATAGCCCACTAGCATAAGAAACGCTCCGTTCCAATACCGCATCGAAATGATTCCATTCCGTCGGATCGTCCAACCGGAAGCTCACTTGACCATCATCAATCCGCTCATACGCGATATGGCGGCTTTCCAACGCAGACAACAGCCACTTTTCTTCAACCCGAACCCGTGAAAGTAAAATACCGATCTTCATCATATTCCTCCATTCTGGCGGCTTATTCGCCCCAGTCCTCTTCTTCCATTGGCGCCAGTTCCAGCGTAAGCGGATCCAGGCTGACAACTTCCAGGTCTACACCACAATCGGAGCACACCACGATTTCGCCTTCAATAACATCGTCCAAGGTAAGTTCTGCATCGCATTCTGGACAGTTGCCGGTAATTGTTTTTGCCATTTGTTCCTCCTCAAAATAATTCCTGCGAAATAAAAAATCCCTCTCTTTTGGGAGAGGGATCTGATTGCCATTTCCTTCTTTCTGACTCAGGCTCTTTCAATAAACAAGCAGCCCGCTCTCCCGAGGGGATGAAGATGTCGCTCGTGCTCGCTTGAAAAGACTGACGCAAATCTCTAACATGATAGTATGTATTTTACAGGTTTTGAGGATGCTGTCAAGGGATTTAAGGGTGCAATTTTGAAATCCGTTCCGTCATTTTACGGCAATTCAGAAAACCGGCACTCAAACCCAGGAAATTAGACCAGGCAATAATCAGGCAGCAGGCTGCACCGTCTTGGTATAGATATGAAACGCAGGCGGGTCCGCGAGATGTTTCTTGACTGCACACAGCTCCGCAGATCGCACCAAAGCTTCGGTGTAGCGCTCCGGAAATTCGGGCGGCACCTGTACTTCCAAATCAATATCTTCCACCATCCCAGTTGCCGGGTTGCTGTGCATCCGCTGCACAATGCGAACACCCTCAGTGGACAGCCCGCGCTGTTTGCAAAAGCCGAGCACATAAATTCCGGCGCACGTACCAATTGAAGCCAGGAATACCGCAAACGGCGTGGGCGCGGAGCCCTCTCCGCCTCCTATCGGCGGTTGGTCGGTTTTGACTGTAAAGCTACCGAAGCTTGCATTCACTTTTGCTCCGCCCGGAAAATCAATGATCATTTCCATATACTCCACTCCATACAATAAGATCAATTTACAACAGCTTTTTAGATGATCCACCCACGGAAAAGTTACACGCTGGTACAAAATTGCGCACAAGCAGGTTATGAAGAAAAGCACTTCAAATTTTTTCCGGCATGGAGGATACACCCGGCCTCCCGATCATCCCTAAGGGAAATAAATTAATCGGGTTTGGCAGGTATTGGGGCGCCGGGGGTTGGAGCGGTTTGCGGCGGGTTCACAAAAGGGGTGGCGTCTGTCAAGGTAAAACTAAAAACGCATCCCTGCTCATTTTCTGCGCTCTCAACCGCGACTTCTCCGCCAAGCTTCTCCACAATTCTTTTGACAATCGAAAGACCCAAACCATGCCCGGTCGCCTGAGTGGGGCTGAAACGTTTGAAAGGCTGAAACAGTTTCTGCTTAGCTTCACTCTTGATGCCCGTCCCGTTATCGCTCACCCAGAAACGAATATACCCATTACCCAACGGGGTTGCGCCCAATCCCACGCGAGGCGGCTTGCCGCCGTACTTTATCGCGTTGGAAAGGTAATTCGTCCATACTTCTTCCACCCAGGGGGCGTGCCCTAGAGCAGAGGGCCAGTGCTCAGGCATAATAAATACGGCCCCATTCTCTTCAATCAGGGGCGCCAGGCGTGCTTTCACATCCCTCACCAATGCCGCCATATCCAGGGGTTGCAAGGTGATTTCCTGCTGCCGGACGCTTGCCAGAATCAGGAGTTCATCAATAATCGCCCGCATCTTTTGGCCCATCTGGAGGATATTTTGCAGAATTGCAGCTAATTCTTCGTCCAGCGATGGTGCGAGCATATCCATCAGCATCTGGCTGCCAAAGATGACAATTTGCAAGGGGTTTTTAAGATCATGTGCAACCATATGCGCGAAGGAATCCAGGTCTGAAATAAGCTGTTCGCGCTCCGTAATCTGGATTTGTAACAGCTTATTCGCCTCTCTGAGATTTTCCTCCACCTGTTTGCGTTCAGCGATTTCATCATTCAGCGCGGTAGTCCTCGCGCGGTATTCCTGCAGTTCCTGCCGCGCGGCTTCCGCTTGAAAAGCAATTTCCAGGTTGCGCAAACGGCCGGCGGTGGCTTCATCAAAGATTTTCGCCTTTAACTGATGGAAGCGTTCGTGATGGTGAAGTGCTTTTTCGTACTCTCTCTGCAGCTTGAAAATTTCGGAGATCTTGCGATGAAATTCAGCGCATAACTGCTCTCCCCCAATTTCTTCCGCCATGACCAACCCTGCCTGGTATTGGCGCAGCGCCTTCGCCGGTTCCTTTTTGCCCGCGTAAACATTCCCAATTTGATAGACCACATGCGCGGCCTCATACTGCAAACCCGCCTCGCGGGCCATCTTCAGGCTTTCCTCAAAATAACATCGCGCCTGATCATATTCGCCCAATGCCAGAGAGACCTCACCCAGATTGTTAAGTGCCTCTGCTTCCCCTTTGTGAGAATGGATCTGGCGGTAAAATGCCGCGCTCCTTTCGCCAGTCACCCGTGCGCGCTCATAATCTTTTAGTTCACAGTGCGCGTTGCACATCGCCCCCAACACCTGCGCCTGTCCTTGCAAATCCTCAAGCGTTTCAAAAATGGCCAAGGCGTGGCGGAGAGATTCCAAAGCCTTGTTGCCGTCCTGCCTTAAAATCTCAACAACACCGATATGGTTTAACAGGGCAGCTTCCGATTTTTTATCTCCTAAAATCTTCACTAAATTCAGTTTTTGCTCATAATAGTGCAGCGCTTCCGGATAAGCACCCAAGCGCGAATAAACCAGGGCAACAGCATCCAGCGTTTCGCCTATGTATTTCATTTCCCCCAAATCTTCAAAGGGCGGAAGCGCACTAAACAAGCACGAAAGCGCTTCATCATAATCGCCCAAACCTATATGATGCAGGCCCAACAACAAGAAACCAACCGCCATCCCCCGCTGGTAAGGGGGGGAAAAGGTATCAGGATTTATTGAACGCTCATAGGCTTTCTGCGCAAGCTCCACCGCCCGCGCCGGCTCGGAACTGCGCAGTCTCCATGCCAATTCCAGTGTTTCATTGATTTCTTGCTGAATATTTTGAACAGAAGTTGTCTCGGCTTTCAGCACCTGGATCCTCTCAAATAAACCCGCCTGCCTGCAACTTACAATGCCGACCCACCTTCATTATATCCCGAATCACCCGGGGCTTGCAGGTTTTTATGACAGTTACTCAATCATCCCCCAAATACTCAGCGCTGCCGGCAATTCAGGCTGCTCCAAACTTCCTGGGTGGCTGCTTCCTGCTCACTGCTCTGCGGGGTCGCTTTTAAAAGATTATCCCATAGTGTGCAAAATTCATGCCTATATTTGGCCTGGTAAATATTCGCCGCCTGAATGGTAATCTCCTGCGCCTCCTGCCAGCGGCCTGTATGGGCGTATCCCTGGATAAAAGGGATCCATTCGTGCGGTGTTTTGAACCACGGGTTCTTGGGATAATACTCCGGGTTGCGACGCGCTTCATCGCCCAGCGCGGCAACAGTTTCCCATTCCTCAAATTGCCCTGCCAGGGCAGCCTTTTGATAGTAATAACACCAGCCGTGGAGCGGTTCCTGCCCGAACATGCGGGCATCGGGGGGTGCGTCCCTCCCGGCTTCGCGATGGATCCTGCTCAAATCCGAGGCTGCCAGCATCTGCCGGGTTAAATCCGGCAAATCTGGGTTGAAGGCGTCATCCTCTCCCAGCACCCACAGGCAGTTCGCCCGCCCCGGATCGTAAAAAATTACCAGGCTCTCTCCGGTAACACCCTCATAAACAAGTGTACGAAACTGTGTGCGCAGCGGAATTCCCAGCGGGCTTTCAGAAGGTTCAATTGCAAAACGCGGCCACAGGTTGTAATACCAATAGGCCAGGCGTTCGCGGCCCCTCTCTTGCGGATACAACAGATTAATTGCCGCCGACGTGGAAAAGCTGCCCTGGTTCGGAAACAGCTCATTTTGTCCCAGGATGGCCGTGTTGGGTTCAATCATGGGGGCTCTCCAGGTAAGCTGCCAGTAAAAATCGAGTTCGTCCTTCCAGATACTGGCATAATCACCGGCGGTATGGAGGTGAAATATGGTTGCTGCCGCGACCAGGCTCCCCGCCAGGATATTTTTTTGTATCCGGCGTTGCACCAGCCAATCCAGCCCTGCCGCCCACACCAGGGAAGCCCCAAACATTGCGGGCATGGCATAGCGGTTGGAATGAAAATCGAAAAGCACCGGCCGGTTCGTAATCCAGCCGGGAAGGCATCCCAGCAAAAGGCCTGACAACCCGACTCCCAACACCTGCACCATCCAGCCCCGGCCTGCCGGTTCTTCATTCTCCCCGAAGAAGCGCAGCCGGTTCAGAGCAAAAACCAGCCCCACCCCGGCCAGAATAGCCGCCCCCCATACAAAAATGGTGAAAGAAAAACTGTTCTGCTGATCCAGCCCCAAACTGACTACCGGCCCCCAACTCCCTACAAGCACATACAACGAATCCGCCCCAACCATGCGCACCAGGGTCTGTAAAGCCTGCACCGGCTGAGCAAACAGACTGTAGAGCATCTCAGCCTGATAGGGGTCCTCCCCCGGCAGCCGGATAAAAAAGAGGCGCCAAATTACGTAAGCGCCCAGCACGAACAGGTACAGCCAGGAAAGCCGCGCCAGGTGAAGAAGCCGCCGCCGAAAGCCCTGTGTCATCCGGCCAACGGCAATCCAAATAAAAACCAGGCGCAGCGCCTCCAACCCGACAAAGTATTCCGTGATGGAAAGTTCAAGAACCATACCCGCCAGGGACAAACCGGTCAACATAATCCCGTGCCTGGGGTGGGAAAAAGACAACAGCATTGCGGCTACAGAGAAGAAGTAAAGCACATATTGCAGCCACTGCTGGTGGAAGGTCAGTGCAATTGGCTGCTGGGTAAAAACCGGGTAAATAATAAAGAGAAGCGCCGCATAGACAGCCTGCCTGCGATGTTCCGGCCAAAGCAGCCGCAACGTCCACCACACCCCCACCGCCGCCAGCCAGCGCATAATCAGCGTGAATACATGCCAGGCTATCGGGGCCGCGCCCAGCACCGGCGTCAACAGGATGTGCGTCCAACCTGAGAGTGGGCGGTCTTCCGCATAATACGCCCAGTACCCTGACAGCCCAAACAGGCGGCTTACAAGAAGCTTCGCCCAATCATCCCAGTAAAATCCAAGCCGCGGCAGCAGCAAGCCAAAAGCCGCAGTACAGACAACCAATAAGAGGGGGATAACCGTCCACTCCGCAAGGCCGCGTTTCCCATTAACCTCAGTCATCCTCACCCCTCCACCAAAGGCTGGTTGCCGTAAATCAAGGAATTTTCGTCCTCATAAACAGCCTGTAATCCGGCTAAGTCCTCATGGATCACCCGCCAGCTTTCGTTCTCCCGGTGAAAACTGACAAAAAACACCCCTCCTGCTGCACTCATCTCATTCACCGAGCGTATAAACGCTGCATCCATTTCAGCCGGATATCCATACGCCGCCCTGCCCGTCAAAAAGTAGAATTTCTCCACATTGCTGGTAAACACCAGCGCAGAATCAGGAATTCGGCGCAGCAGCACAGCAAAGGCGGACTCCATCTCACCTTTATAGGCATAGCCGCTGCCATTCTCGCGCATCACATTGAAAAGCCGGGTGCTCTGGATACGGTAGATCTGTACAAACGAATAAGCACCCCACAAGTAAAATATCGCCAGCACCGCGCCCACCCACCAGCGGCGCGCCGAAGCACTGCGCCAGGCGGTGAAAAGCACCCCAACAAGAATCGTCAGAACAGAAAGATACGCCGGTGCCAGAATGCGCTGCTCAAAAATAGTGATCAGCGGGTCAAAAAACAGGCGCGATATTAGCACCACCACCAGATAAAAACCGAGCAGGATCTGATTAAGATCAATCAGCAGCGGCTGTGTTTCAGGGGATTTCTCAACATCTCCGAAGCGCGCCAGAAGAAAGGCGCCCAAAACCGCCCCAAGCGCCAGGATAATTTTTCCGGCGCCGATGGAAAATATCGTACCGGCCGGTGAAACCCAGCCCTGCACTGTTGCCAGCACTTCAAAAATATCGGCTGTCAGAATAGGGTAAAAGGTCAGAACACGGTTGGCCGCGCTGCCGGAAAGGAGTAAATTCCGCAGCGCCCAAACCGCCGTCGGCAGAATTGCGATACCGAGAAAAACAAGCAAATCTCTGCCCCGCTGGCGAATGGAGGCGCGGCTGTAAATGAGAATTGCCAGCACCCCGGTAAGTGCAAGCGCAGCCCCCGCATACCGTGTTAGCAAAGCCAGCGCCGTACACACTGCTGCGGCAGCCAGGAGCTGCAAATGTGCACGCCGGATGGCAGGCTCCAAAAACAGCAGCGCCAACAGGCTCAAAAAAATATACAGCGGCTCAGTCATCGCCTGCAGGCTGGTTTCCGCCATGGCAGGCGAGAATAGCAGGACCAGCACACCGGCAGCAGCAAACCAGGGAGAACGCGTGATGCGCGCCAGCATCCAGCCAAACAGCAGCACATTTCCCCCAAACAGAAATGCACCCAGCCAGCGCGCGCCCTCCAAAACCTCCACACCAAACCAGGGAAAAAGGGCTAAAATCGCCGGATAGAGCGGCGGCCAGTGTGTCATCGGCTTAAAGGCGCCACTCCCATCCAGGCGTCCCAATCCAACTCCTTCCGCCAGGTTACGGGCAGACCAGATATAAGCGACCGAATCGCTGCGGACGCCAATTCCGTAAACCGATGTAGCGGATAGCAGCAAGCTGGCTGCATACGCCGCCAGCAGCACAAGCAAGATGCCAAATAAAACCCAGCGGCTCCGGCTGTAAAAGTGAACTGCACGGGTAAGCGTGCCAGTCAGGAGATCTTTTGCGGAAGTTTTGGGGGACATGGGGGTATCCGCCTGCGGAAGTTAGGCTATAAAATTGCCTTCAAACCCTCATATTATACTGCATCGCCATGTTATAATTTTTTCATGCATGCACCTCTCCCCTGCCGCGCCGGTCTGGCACAACAGACAGACCCCGGCCTTGTTGCAGCGCTGACTGGCTTTTCAGAACATGGGCATATTCCTGGCTCTGCACTCTGATGAAAAGAAGCCTCCCTTTCCTTTTGCTGCTCTTCCTGCTTTCCGGCTGCCTGCAAACCAGTGTGCCGCTGCCTTCGCAAACAGCACCATCCTCACCCGCAATAGGAAGAGACGAACCGGCCAAGTCACCTGTTATACCTGCCGTAGAAAGCCCGTCTCCTTTCACGGCTTACTTTACACGACCTGATAACCCAAACGCCGCCGGAGATCCGGAGGGCGTCGAAGAAGCCCTGATCCACGCCATTGACTCAGCACAAGACAGCGTAAATATTGCAATGTTGAACCTCAACCTCTATGGCATCCGCGACGCACTCATCCGCGCTCACCAACGCGGTGTGCAGGTGCGGCTGGTAATGGACAGCGCCGCGTTGGACGGCAACGTCCTCCACACGTTGCAAGAGGAAGGCATCCCGATAATTGGGGACCGCCGTGAAAGCCTGATGCATAACAAATTTCTGGTAATTGACGGCAGTGAAGTCTGGACCGGCTCACTTAACTTGACCCTTACAGGGACTTATAATGATCACAACAACATGGTCCGTATCCGTTCCAGCCGCGTGGCTGAAGATTACACCGTCGAATTCAATGAAATGTTCGTGGAAGATCTGTTTGGCAGCGATACCCGCGCGGCTACACCCTATCCCCAGCTTACCATAGATGGCCGCCGGGTTGAGGTGTATTTCTCGCCGGATGACGGCGTCTTGCAACACCTGCTTCGCTTGGTGCAAAGCGCCCGTTCGAGCATCCAGTTCCTGGCTTTTTCCTTCACCTCCAATGAACTGGCTGACGCTCTCATCGAGCAATCGCGCTCTGGTGTGGAAATCCAGGGTGTGTTTGATTCCGAACAGGTCAATTCCAACCAGGGGGGAGAATATGAAAATTTGCGCCGGGCTGGGCTGGACATCCGCCGCGATACCCTGCCAGGTCAGATGCACCATAAAATTATTCTGGTGGACAACCAGGTTGTTGTCACCGGGTCCTATAACTTCAGCAACAGCGCAGAAAAACGCAATGACGAGAATATCGTCATTCTTTATGATCCTGCAACTGCTGCAAGCTTCCAGGATGAATTTAAAACGATCTTCAATCAGGCGCGCTGATTTTACGCCAAATCATTTGAAGCAAGGAGGAGTATGCCGCCAACTCATGTAGTCGCAACATGTGGTTTAATTCGACGTGCAGATGGAAAAATCCTGATGAATCTTAACCCGAAACGAGGATGGGAGATCCCCAGCGGTCAGGTGGAAAGCGGGGAAACCCTTTTGGGCGCCCTCAGGCGGGAAATTTTTGAAGAAACCGGAGTACAGATAGTCGTAGGTCCGCTGGTTGGCGTCTATAACAACCAGCACAGCTCGCTCATCATCTTTGCCTTCCTGTGCGAACATGCCTCCGGGGAGCCAGCCCTTAGCGACGAAGCCCTCGAAATCGCATGGGTTGACCCGGCTCTGGCATTGGAGCGTGTAGAGCATCCTGCGGTGCGCCTGCGTTTGCAAGATATGCTTGCATTTGACGGCAGGACGGTGATGTACCGCGTATATCACACCCATCCCTTTGAGGAAATTGAGACCTTCCAACTGGGTGCGTCTGATCAGCCACGCGTCCCGTTCGAATAAACAGCGCCTCCGTTCAGCGTACAATCCTCGGGTTAACCCACACACCAGGGCTTTCGTCGGCGCTTTCACTACGAAGGGTGCAGCTTGTCGCTCCCGCGGCGCTTCCCAAATCAATAGTAATCTCTACCGGTGCTTCTGAATATTCCGCAAACATCCATTGGTAGTCTGGCATCGTCCCGCATTTTATGCCAGACCACACTGCGCAACCGGTCTGCCCATCCAGGCAGCCCAGCGTTGTTTTGAAGTAATCGCCCGCCTGAATGGTAAACGGCAGGGTGTAAACACCCTCAACAAAAGGATCGCTCGGTTCTGCCGTATTGGGGTGCACCAGCAAAGATGGTTCGCTATAGGTAATTCCATCCTGCAGCGTAACAGAGCTGACCACCTCTACCTTGCCATTCGGGCTGGCGCCTGGGTAGGCGAACGTTTCAGCCTTGTTTTTCCAGGCCGCGTCGGGAGCAGCGGACACAAAATTGACCATCGGCATATCCGTTGGCGTGGGTGTCCGGGTCGGCGTTACCGTATGGGTGGATGTGGGCGTAAAGGTTTGGGTTGGCCCGGTGGCCGTCGCCGTCGGCGTTCTCGTCTCAGTAGGGGTGCCTGTCTCGGTCGGGGTGCCGGTTTCCGTCGGCGTCCAGGTCATCGTAGGCGTTCGTGTAACCGTACCGGTATTCGAGGGGGTTGGGCTCGGTCCAGGCGTGTTGGTATTCACCGGTGTATTGGATTTTGCCGGAGTATTGGATTTCACAGGCGTGTTGGTGAATTTCGGAGTAGCAGATTTAAGCGGTACTGCGGTTTTTGGTAAAGGTGTGTTGGTATTCGAACGGATAACCTGAATGTTTACCGCCAGCGGTTCCTGGAAATCATCTCCCACCCCGAATGCGGAGTTGACGTCGTTTACAATCTTCCAATAACTGCTGTATTCTCCTGCCGTGTTTGGAGCCTTCATTTCTGTATAGATGTCAATGATACCGGCTGGCGGCACTTCCTGGGGCAGGTAAACCGGTGAGGAGCTGTTGAACGCGTTGCCGCTCACAAACTGGAGGGCATACCGTTTTGACCATGTACAGCCCCCAATATTGCGCAGCCGCCACAGTGTCTTAAAACCGCTGCCAGGCGGCATTGAGCGGCTGTCGGGGATGGTTAAAACACTCATCACCTGAACTGCATCGCAACGATCCAGCGCCAGGGGGGCCAGTGTAGCTGTGGGCGTCGGGCTCTGACTGGGTCTGGGTGTAACCGAAGGCCCGCCCACATTTAGTTTAACCTGCAAACTGGCGTTGGGGTTGTCGCCTATACCAACCACTTTATTTTCAGGGTTGCGCAGCTTCCATATACTGCTGTGCAGGCCGTTGCGCGCCGGCGCGCTCACATCAAAGCGGATGTCTATAAATTCACCCGGCGGGACTTCCTTGGGCAATATAAACGTATCAGCTGCGCCCATCAAGTCGCCGCTGTAGAAAACCACACTGTACTTTTTATTCCATGTGCACGTCCCAACGTTGCGCAGCTGCCACTTTACCGTTACCGCCGTGTTTGGCGGGTAAAGTTCCATTGCGGGGCTGACTTCTTCAGCGGTCAATTGCGCCCAGTCGCACACCTCGCGAAAAGGGTCAGTGGTGCTGGTCTGCGACGGGGTTGCAGACTTATGGGATTCCTCCGCTCGCGCCGTTGCCGTTTGAACAACCCCCCAGATCGCGGTTTGGGTAACCGGCGCATCCTTGGGAAAATTAACACCAAGCCCCCCTTGCTCAAAACCAGGAAACAGATAGTTGCATCCACCCAGCAGCAGGAAGGGGGCCAAAACCAAGAAGAGGAACATCAGAGAATGTTTTTTCATGAACAGAAAAACCTCACCAGCAGAAAGCGCTTCCATGGCTCCTTCATTGTATAGTCTTTTTATTCGCTTCCGCTTTTCATTTTTGTTAATCTACCGTTCACTCCCAGTATATATCGAAAGGATAAAAGGCGCGCTCCACTTGCCGCATACAAAGCGTTGGGTGCAATACTCGTTCCAGATAAAGATTTCTTGGACAAATCAAAAGCAGGCAAACATAAACCTTCCGTTTTGCCGCAATATCTGGGTTTCGACGGAACCGGGCGCTTCATTTCGATGTAAAATTAGGCTGTAAATCTCAAAAAGGAGAGAGCATGGATCGTTGCGGTTGGGCACAATCGGCGTTAATGATTGCATATCACGATTTGGAGTGGGGCGTTCCCCTGCACGATGACAGTCTGCTTTTTGAGTTTCTCATTCTGGAAGGCGCACAAGCCGGCTTAAGTTGGTCAACAATCCTGAACCGCCGGGAAGGCTACCGCCAGGCTTTTGACCAGTTCGATCCAGCACTTGTTGCTTCCTACACGCCTGAAAAAGTTGACGCGCTGCTCCTCGACAGCCGCATCATCCGCAACCGTCGCAAGATTGAGGCAGCCGTTCAAAACGCGCGTATTTTTCTGCAAATTCAAGCAGAGCAGGGCAGCTTTTTCACTTTTCTGTGGCAATTTGTTGATGGCAAACCGCTCCAAAACCGTTGGAGGTCGCTCGCCGAACTGCCCGCCCAAACCCCCCTCTCTCAAAAGCTCAGCCAGGAACTGCGCGGGCGCGGCATGAACTTTGTTGGTCCCACCATCTGTTATGCTTACATGCAAGCTGTGGGTCTGGTTAACGACCACCTGCTCTCATGCTTTCGTCACGCAGAGCTGGCCAATTCCTGAGTCTGCATGCTTGAAGTTCCTTCTATTTTCCCGCGCACAAACACCTCCCGAGGGAGATGATGACAAAATATGAGGAAATCTACGCTTTGGTGCGCCAGATCCCGTCCGGAAGGGTGACAACCTATGGACGGGTTGCCGCTTTAACGGGCGGCTGCACCGCCCGCATGGTTGGCTATGCGCTGGCCGCCCTGCCAAAAGGCTCAGATGTTCCCTGGCAGCGGGTGATCAATTCACAAGGGAAAATCAGCCCGCACGGATTCGGGTATGGCAGTGCCTTGCAACGGGTTTTGCTGGAAGAAGAGGGTGTCGCCTTCGATGGGCAGGGACGTGTCAGCTTTGATCAGTTCGGCTGGCCGGCAGGATAGCCCCCGGCAAGCCCTTCAGGGTTGAGAGTCCTGCTGGCGAGACGCGCCTGACGGTATGGCTTGCTGCACGTCAATGCACACTATATCTGCCGGTTACCTGGGAATAAATTGGCTGGCAGGGGGCCTGCCAAAAAGAAAGGGCAGCCCGTCATAATTTCTTGTTTAAGAAGAAAGAGGCTGTCCCGCCATCCTTTTGAGTCAGCCTCTCTATTTTTACCACCACATACAAAGTGTCTTATTTCCACTCTTTAAAGATGAAGTTCAACACCTGAGATGTGCGTTTCATTCCGCTTTTGCAGCCTGATATAAAGCCTGTGCCTTGCTTTGCGCCCGTCGCAGGATATCCTTTTCATCCACCCGTGTAAACGCTCTGTCTTCTATAACAAGCGCCCCTTCCACAAATACCGAGCTGATGTTTTGCTCACTGCCGGAATACACCAGGCTTGAGATCGGGTCGTAGCACGGGGTTGTATTGGGCTTTTCCAGATCTACGACGACGATATCCGCCCGTTTGCCGGGAGAGATCTCGCCGATCTGATCCCCCATTTCAATCGCCACAGCGCCCTGATCTGTCGCCATTGAAAAGACTTCTTTGGCTGAGAGCGCCGCGGTATCCCGATACCGTACTTTTTGCAATAAAGCCGCCGATTTCATCACCTCGATGAGATTCTGGCTGTCGTTGCTGGCAGCGCCATCGGTGCCCAGGCTGATCGGAATCCCAAGCCGGGTCAATTTACTGATCGGCGCCGCCCCGGAACCGAGGATCATATTGGCAACCGGGTTGTGAGAGATGCGGGTTCCATATTGTTCAAACAGGTCAAAATCTTCCTTCTCCAGCCGCACGGTATGCACAGCCAGAAAATTCGTTTCCAAGACGCCGATTTCCTCCAGCGCCCGCGTGGTGCGCATGCCGTATTTCTCCTGGCTGAAGGCGTCGTCATCCGACGTCTCCAGCAGGTGCATCGTCACCACCATGTCATTTGCCAAGGCATAGCGCGAAGCTTCTGCAAGGCCTTCGCGCGTCATCGCCCAGATCACGCTGGGCGCCAGCATGAAACTGATGCGCGGGTTGCCCTGGTATAGCGAGCGCATGCGCTCAACATCTTCAAGGCTCTGAGCAACCGGCGCTCCGGAGGATGGTGGGGTCGGGCTTCCTGGAAACCGATCAACATCAGTCAGTCCGCGCGCCAGCACACCGCGTATCCCGCAGTCATCGAAGGCGCGCAGCACCGCATCGGAAAGTTTCGGTTTTACATTGGCGTACATAAAATCCACCAGTGTCGTTGTTCCGGTGCGCAGCGCTTCCATGCACCCTACCATTACAGCCAGGTAAACTGCCTCGTCATCCAGCATCGGCATCAGCAGGCGTACTGAACCGTTCATCCAATCCATAAAAGGAAGGTCTTTACCCAAACCGCGCATAAAGACCTGGAACAAGTGGCAATGAGTGTTGATGAAACCCGGCAAAAGCAGCTTGCCTTTTGCATTCCACGTTTTTAGCGGTGTGTAAGCACCGCCAACTTCCTGGGATTTTCCTACTTCAAGAATGCGGCCTCCCCCTATGGCAACCGCCGCATCCACCATGGAAAAAGCCCCGTCTTTTTCAGCTAATATTTTAGCGTTCTCAATCAATAAATCTGCATTCTTGCTGGTCATTTGCTTTGATACGGATCCTTTTATTCCCGGTAAAAACAGTCTCTTAACATATCCTCGCGCAGTACACCACCCACAAAAGTCCTTCCTGTGGCGTAGTTTGTCATTTCAAAGCGGGCGACCGTGTGAATATCTTTGTCAACCACATAGAAATCGCGCTTGCCTTCTTCAAAAATATCAATAAACCGCTCGCCGTATCGCTTGGATGCGCTGAAAGGCACAATATTGATGACTGCTTCAATTTCCTCATCTGTGCAGTCCACCACGTAGCGGACGGTAACACCGTACAGCAACGCTGTATTAACCCGGTCCATTCCGATCAATTCATCCTTTACCGGTGGGGGGATCGGGCAAGTGCCCATGCCGCTGATAATTTTGCTGAGGTCAAACCCCTTGCGGCATAAACGCCAGACAGAAGGTTCAACCGTGCGTGAACACACCTGAATGGCGCCCGCCAGGCTGGCTGTTTTGGTCGCCAGGATATAAACATTTTCCACAGGCAGGTTGCAGCCTTTTGCAACCATTTCGGCGACGCTCTCATCAGGAACTTCCTGAGTCTGGGCTGCAAACACAGTTTCGTGGTTTATATCTTGATAATGCCAGGACTGTGAGAAGATGTCATTGCGGGCAATGGCGCGCGCCGGGCCGGAACCGATCGGGTTGATGTGGCCGGGAATATCCTTGCCCGGCATCTTCCAGCCGGAAAACTGGGAGGAAAGCGTAGCTTCCACCGGGTGGTCAATGTAGACATCAATCGAAGGGTAATGCAGGTCGCCTAAATTGAACTGCCCAAAATCCACATGTCCCATCCCGCCGATCGTCGCCTCGACGAGCAGTTTGCCGGCCATCCATCCGCCGGGGGCTTCAACTCCCATATCTACTACGGTAGCACCATTTTTCAAATGATGAACTTTGCAATTTAGCTGCTCTGCAAAGGGTAAGATTTTTTCTTTGACAATTTGCACTGCTTGCTGATTGATACTGAACATGCTACCTCCAAACGTTTTTTGTGATAATGTTTCACCCTTGCAAGCGGGGTTATCTTTATCCAGCTTGCAAGGCCTGTGCGTTATCCTGCCTAAAATCCAGCCGCCTAATGCTTGGCGTAAGGTTTCCCCATCGCAGCCGGGGAACGCACCTTCCCCACCACGCCAGTCATGGCGATGATTGCCATGATATAGGGAACCATTAACAAGAACTGGTACGGGATGCCCACTTCCATAAACTGGAGGTGCATCTGTCCGGAGTCAGCCGCGCCGAACAAAAGGCAAGCCAGCAACACCCCCCAGGGGTTGAACTTGCCCAAGATGATCGCGGAAATTGCAATCCAGCCGCGGCCGGCGGTGATATTTTCTGTAAAATAGGCTGTTTGTGTCAGCGTAAGGTAAGCGCCGCCCATCGCAGCCAGCGCACCGCTGATAATCACTGCCAGATAACGATATAAGATCACATTAATACCGGCCGTATCGGCAACCTGCGGGTTCTCGCCAACCGCCCGAAAGTTCAATCCCGCTGTCGTGCGGTAGAAGAACCAGGCAATAATCGCTGCAAAACCATAGGCTGCATACACCATCCAATCATGGGAGAGAAAAGTATCGCCGATGAAAGGGATACCTCTTAGGGCGCCAAAATTGACTTTTGGAAATAACGGCGCTGCCGGAGCTACGCCGCCCGCTTCCGAGGGAACCAACCGGAAGAGGTAACCGGTAAAGCCCAGGCTAAAAATACCAATGCCAAGGCCAATCACCAGTTGGCTGACACGAAGCCTGATGGATGTAAAAGCCAGCAGCAAAGCCAGCAGAGCGCCGGAAATAATCGCCGCCAAAAGGCCAAGCCAGGGGCTTCCAGTTTTGTTGGAAACCCAATACCCAAAAAAGGCGCCGCAAAGCATCATGCCTTCCAGCCCAAAGTTATAAACACCCGCTTTTTGCGCGAGCAGTCCGCCCAGGCTGGGGAACAGCAGGGGCACCGACATGCGGATGGACATCGCCAGCCAGGTTGTCAGCGTCGTTAATAAAGCCGCATCCATTATGCTCTTCCTCCAACGACAGCTTCTGTAAGTTTGTTTGTCAGATATCCGCTGGCAATCACAAAGATAATGATCAGGCCTTGGAGTACATTCAATAAGGGGAAGGGTACACCTGCGCCGCGCTGCATGGCGCCTGTTCCAACCCGGATGATAGCGAACAAAAGCGTTGCCAGGACAATTCCAACCGGGTTATATCTTCCCATAACTGCAACACCGATACCATCATAGCCATATCCCGAAGAAAACCCTTCGACGACCTTAAATTGCGCGCCCAGCAGTTCAATCGCGCCCCCCATACCCGCCAGTCCGCCTGTCATAATCAGCGCGGCGATCGTCACACGAACAATATTGATGCCGGCATAAGAGGCGGCCCTTATATTCGCACCGACCGTACGCATTTGATACCCCAGCGGTGTGCGATAGATCAGGTAAAAAACGCCAGCTACCACCACCAGCGAGATAATAAGGCCAAGGTGAAGGGGCGTTCTTGGAAAAATGTTCGGCAGCTTCGCGCTTGGCAGCACCTCTGCAGAGACGTATAAATAACTATCCGCAGGTTTCAATGGTCCATGAATAAGAAATTCAACAAATAACAAGGCAACGTAGTTCAGCATCATTGTATTAATCAATTCATTTGAACCAAAGGCTAATTTTAGCAAACCGGCAATACCTGCCCAGATTGCACCGAACAAAATTCCAGCCAGGATGGAAAGGGTGATATGCAAGACTGGCGGCAACCCTTGAAGATAAGCACCCACCAGCACGGCTCCTACCGCCCCCATTAAAAGTTGTCCTTCTGCGCCCACATTAAAAAAGCCGGACTTGTGCGCAACAGCAAAGCTCAAAGCAGAGAACAGAAGCGGGATGAAACGGGTGAGCGTCTCCCCAAAGCCATAACGATTCCGAAAGGAGCTTTTAAGGAGGTAAGAATAAGCTTCCCAGGGGTTGATGTCGGCAAGCGCCATCAAAATCGCGCCGATTAAAAGAGCAAAGGCAATCGCCAGAATAGAGATAAATACCGAAATAAGTCCCATATTTCTTCTGGCAAACTGCAAGAGTTGCTCCTTAAAAGGGGGTGAAGACTTGGTAGCGGTGGTTAATTCACTCATAATCTCTTTCTTTATCCAGAAATTTTTAGGTCCATCGGTTTACCATGACAGATTTAGAAGGTCTCCCCGGCAGGAAATCCTGCCGGGGAGGAACCAAAAAACTATTTCTTTTCCCAGAGATAACCATCATTGGCGGGAGCTTCAATCTTGCCATCTTTGAAGTCCTGGATGGCCTTGTCAACCGCATCTTTCACTTCCTGGGTGACCAGTTTGTTGTAAGGTGTCAGATATTCAAAGCCGTCTTTCACACCAAACACATAAGCTTTGCCCCATTCCAGATCGCCATTGATCAAACCTTCGATGGCCATTTCAACATATTTACCGTTGTCCTGAACATTGCTGGTTAAAACCAGGTCAGGGGCCAGCGCGCTGCGGTCCACGGATGAGCCAATCGCCATCGTGTTGTGTTCCTTGGCGGCTTCAATTGCACCGACGGTACCCAAACCAGCATTGCCATAGACAATATCCGCGCCGCCCTTGATGGCAGTCGTGGCCATTTCTTTGGCTTTGACGACATCATCAAAACTGCCGGTGAACAGGTGAACGAACTCCACTTTTGGATTGATGGATTTGGCGCCCGTATACATGGCATTGACCATGCGAAGGGCGGTCGGGGATTGTGAGACAGTGACCATGGCCACTTTGTTGGTCTTGGTCATCCCGCCAGCCACAATACCGGCCAGGTATTGGCCCTGCCAGTTGGTGACATCCAATGCAATCGTATTCGGGTGGTCAGCTTTATAGCCCGTCACGCCGAATTTAACATCCGGGAACTCAGGAGCAACCTCGTTCATTGCATCCGTAAAATACAGTTCGTGTCCGTAGACAAGATCGTAGCCATCAGCCGCGTAATTGCGGAGTACATCTTTAATGTTGGCATCGCCTACGCTTTCCTGATAGCTGACATCCAGGTTGTATTTGTCCTTCATTCTCATCAGGGCATCGTATCCAGCCTGGGCATAACCGCCATCCTTGATGGTCGTGTTCAAGACCAGGGCAACCCGGTATTGCTTCGCTTCGGTGGGCGCGGCAGTCGGTTCAGGCGCTTTGGTCGGCTCGGCTGCGGCGGGCGCCGTGGTGGGCGCTTCGGCTTTCGGTGCTTCGGTTGGCGCGGGGGTGGCGGGCGCGCAGGCAGCCAAAACGCCGGCGAGCATGGCAACAAGTAACACAAAACTCAGTTTCTTCATGGTGACTCCTCAAAATTTTTCTAAAAGATTTGGACGTTCTCTACAACAAATCGCCTATTCTAAATTTTTTCTACTTTGACTTTAAAAGCATTCACCTCCTTTCAAAGGCTGACTGTCTGCTTTTTCGACCCAGCCATCATCAGACCAATTTCTGAAACGCTGGTTCGTGTATCGGCCTGACCAACAATTTCACCCTCATAAATCACCAGGATACGATCAGATAGTTTTCTAACCTCTTCCAGGTCGGTGGAAATGAGCAGCACCGAAATACCTTTTTCCCGTGCTTCCAAAAGTTTGTGGTGAACGTACTCGATCGCGCCCACATCCAACCCCCAGGTCGGCTGTACGACCAGTAAAAAGCGCGTCTTTTTGGAAAACTCGCGCCCGATGATCACTTTTTGCTGGTTGCCGCCCGAAAGGTTTCTCACCGGTACATTCACACTCGGTGTGCGCACATCATACTCCCGCACTAAATCTTGCGCGAATTTGGTGATGACACTTTTCTGCAGCGAGATCCCCTTTGTGAATGGTTTTTGGTAATTGGTCTCCAGAATTGTGTTCTCCGCTACTGAGAATTCCAGCACCAGCCCTTCGTTGCGCCGGTCTGCAGGGATATAGGACATACCCATTTCAATCAATTGGTGGGTGGTGGCGTGCGTCACATCCCTGCCAAACATGCTGATCTTTCCGGAGCTGGGTTTGCGCAACCCGCTGATGATTTCTGCCAGTTCCTTCTGTCCGTTTTCGTCCACCCCGGCAATGCCGACAATTTCGCCTTCGCAAACTTTTAAGGAGATCTCTTTAAGAAGGCGGCGGTCATGATTGTGATGATCAATCAGGGAAATTTTTTCAAGAATGAGCACGTCTTCCCCATATTTTGCTTCCTCCTTCTGGTACTCCTCCTCAACCTCCCGGCCAACCATCAGCTTTGAAAGCTCATGGTGATCGGTTTCGCTTTTGCTCACCGTCGCAATCAATTCCCCGTCACGCAGGACTGAAATTCTGTCGCTAATTTGCATTACTTCATTTAACTTGTGTGAGATAAAGATGATCGTTGTCCCTTTTTTGTTAAGATCGTCCAGCATCTTAAAGAGTTCCTGGCTTTCCTGCGGCGTCAATACCGAGGTCGGTTCATCCAGGATGAGCAACTCGGCGCCTTTGTAAAGAGCTTTCAAGATCTCAATCTTCTGCTGCATTCCAACACTGACTTCCTCAACAAGCAAATCGAGGTCAATCTTGATGCCGAACTTATCGGCGACCTTAAAGATTTCCTTACGGAAATACTCCTTTTCCATCTTTGGAGGGTTGGGGGAAGTCTGTCCCAAAATAATGTTCTCAAGCACCGTAAAATTAGGAATCAGCATGAAATGTTGGTGGATCATGCCAATACCGTGTAAGATCGCGTTTTTAGGAGTGTTGTGCTCGTACTTCTCGCCCTTCAAAAAGATCTCACCGCCGTCCTGGTGATATAAGCCGTATAGGATATTCATCAAGGTTGATTTTCCGGCGCCATTCTCCCCCAATAGCGCATGAATTTCGCCCCGATAAACGTCTAAATTAACGCCGTCCAGCGCGACGACACCCGGAAATATTTTGCGAATATCACGAAAGGATAGGTAGATCTCTTCGGGCATAACAGCATCACTCCGTCAAACTAAATATTTTGGCGTTCTAAAAGGGATTATGTACCACACGTATCTTGAATGCAATCCATTCTCTGCGTGCACCTTATATGCGTGAAGAACTGAAACCGGATATGCCATCTCACGCGTTGTTCGTATTCATATTATCATTAAAGAACAGCGGGGATACCTGGAGGATTTAAGATTACACACTTTTCGCCTCTCTACCCATGAATGCCATATATCTCAACTGAGATAAGACCGGTTTACTCGGATGGAAAATCCACTCACCTGCCAGCCGCACAATCATTGTGTCGGGGCATATTGCAGATTAAAGCATAAACAAAGTGTTTTGTCAACTAAGAATAAACGATATTCTATTATTGTAAATAATAATGAACAAGCCTTTATGGTTACTCGAGCGCGGTTGTGGGGT
Organism: Anaerolineaceae bacterium; assembly: GCA_020845515.1. GTDB lineage: Bacteria > Chloroflexota > Anaerolineae > Anaerolineales > Anaerolineaceae > Ch132. Next base: position 20,005 of record JADLFQ010000087.1, read on the forward strand.
TGCCCCACCAAAACGTTTATTCAACCCGGAAGAGGCTGGAGAGCACTCGATAAATTTCGTTGACTTGCCTTCCACAGACGCGGTATAATACAAACGCTTGGCCCATTAGCTCAACTGGCAGAGCAGCTGACTCTTAATCAGCGTGTTCCGAGTTCGAGTCTCGGATGGGTCACCATACGCGGGGCAGGGAAAACGGTCTTAAGTTCAGGCCGTTTTTTCCGTTTAATATCGCAGGAATTAAGTAGGAGTTACGGACAAATTAGGGGAAAATCAAATTTTTACCGCCGTTGCGTACAAATTAGGCAGATAGCCTTGTCGCAATCTAATCTTTGTGCCGTGATTATGGCCGGTTCTTGCATCAAAATCCACCAAGACAAGACCATGTTCTATAGCCTCAAGCGTATTTCCCACTCCACCATCATTTCCAGGTCTGGCATTGGGTATCCATCCCCGATTCTGAATTTCCTTCAATGCTTCCATCAGAGTTTCCTTGCTGTATATCTTCATTTTGTGGCGGCCTCCAGAAGTCCAGTAAATACTCAAATGTGACGCCCATAGTAATGTAATTACTGGGCCAACCAAAAATACCGATCCGGTTTACAATGTTCGTCCTATCCCAAATGATTATGTTTCTTAGTTCATAACCCCGCTTCCTAAGTTCTTCAATCAATGAAACATGGATGGTTATTCTCTCGTTTTCCCACCACATATCTGGAACGTTGATAACACAATGACCTTTATATTTTAGAAGCGGTAACAATCTCTCAAAAATATCCCCCATAACTGTTGAGTATTGTTCAAGAGACATGGTTCCCAAGTCTCTTGGGTCTTGGGAATACTTCTCAACTTTCATAAACTGTTCGTTCTTACGGGTATCTCCACGTCTTGATTTGTTTTTTCTCTTTCTGTTTAGGAGATTAGCGTAAGGCGGAGAAGTCCAAATAAGGCCAACAGATTCTGGTTCAAGGTAGTTGGAAATATTTAAGGCTTCGTCCTGGATCGCCAACTGTTGCGCATGGTTGAACAATGTTTCACTTGCTAATCTTGACTGACAAAGTTTTACATAATCTTCCTTAAGATCAAATCCCACGGCGTTTCGGTTTAAATCTCTGGCAGCTACAAGAGTCGTACCGCTGCCAACAAAAGGATCTAAAACCAACTCTCCTTCATGGGAGAATAGCGAAATAATCCTTTTGGAAAGGGAAATGGGGAAAGTCGAATGTGTTTTGGAGGACATGAGCAAGTTCGTTCATGCCCGATATTTAGTTTTTTCACTGCAACCAGCGAAGATTCCATTCATTACCTCTGTTTATGGTTTGGGATTATTATAACCAGACTGACGATTTTAAAATACATATTCCCCCTAGTACACTCCTTACGGAGCACTCCACAATGGGGGGTGTAATTTGAGATATTTCTTTTAGAACGTATCCCCTACCCCCTTATAGCCTATCCGAACCAGTCATATTTCTGCTGGGGGGTTGGGAGGGTGCCATGCCCTGATTCCCAGGCACTCTTTTTTCGTTGTACTTCTCGATTTTTAAAGCGGGAAGCCGTTTTTAAATCCACCAGCTAGAGGCATCGGATAAAAAATCCCACATGTGTGCGCATGGCTACAAAGGTACACCACCAAATATATCGAACTCCTTCAGAGTCCCCAGGGCTTTCACAAAATCCCTTGACAGTTGCTGTGCTTTCCAGCATGTCATTGCGATACCAGCGTTTTTTACGGGTTGAAGCAATTTCTCGCTTGTTCAGGAGACTGCTTCGCCGGGCAAAAAATGCCCTCCTCGTAGTGACTGCCAACTTTGTAAAAGTCGTATCAGAGGCCCGTACAGGTATATTCAGTTATATCGAAGGGTTTTATAATAAGGTCAGACTTTACTCAACACTGGAGTACTTGTCACTGAATGCGTTCGAAACCAAATTTCAGAATTACCCTTAATGTCTGAAAAATGGGGTGAAGTTCAGCCTTTTGAGTCGTACTTGAAGAGGAGAAATATTAAGAGGGGTGTCTGGGTCGGAATATTTTTTAATTCAGGAGGCTTCAATGAATACCCGTAAAGACCTGATGGAACTCGCCAGAGAAGTGAACAATGCGTCGCGGGCATTAAACAATCAAATGGTTAATTTTCTTGCCGATCTTGTCCGTATCAAGAGTTATACCGGAGAAGAAGGGCCAGCCGTCGAACGCACTCTGCAGGAATTAAAAACAATTGGCTGCGACAAGGTCTGGATGGATAGCGCGGGAAATGCGCTGGGACAGATCGGGACGGGCAGGAATTTAATTTTATTCAATGGACATTTGGATACCAACGAAATTGCAGATGAAAATGAGTGGCCGCACCCGCCATTGGAACCCGTCATCAAGAATGGTGTGATGTATGGGTTGGGAACCTCGGATTGCAAAGGCGGAGTAGCCCCCATCGTTTATGCCGGGGCGATCATCAAAACATTGGGGTTATCGGATGACTTTACGTTGTTAATCATGGGCGCGACATTGGAGGAAGATGCCGAAGGTTTTGCCTTGCGCTCACTCATTGAAAAAGACGGAATCAAGCCGGATGTTGTCGTAATCTGTGAAGCCTCCGACATGACCCTGCGCGTGGGTCAGCGCGGGCGCTGCGAAATCCGTGTGCACACAACCGGCAAAGCCGCACATGCCAGCCACCCGCATCATGGCGAGAATGCCATTTTAAAGATGATCCCTATCATGGAGGCCATCGAAAAAATGAAGGCCGCCTTCCCATCCCATCCGGTTTTTGGAAAAGACGATCAAGTTATCACTTTGATCAGCGGCCCCCACACCCCCAATACGGTACCCAGTTGGTGTGAGATTGCCATTGACCGCCGCTTGATGAGCGGCGAGACGATGGACAGCATTCTGAAAGAGATACAAAATGTCGTTGAACCTTTAGGCGGCCATGCCTGGATCCCTGACCAGCCGGTATTAACCCATACCGGACAGCGTTTGGATGGGCCAAGTTTCTACCCCGGTTTCCTCCTCTCTGAAAATTCGCCCCTGCTTGCCGCCTGCCAGGCCACACACCAGGCTTTGTGGGGCAAACCCGCCGAAGTGGATGTGTGGAAATTCAGTACGGATGCAACCTATTCCGCCGGTGTCGCTGGAATTCCAAGTATCGGCTTTGGCCCACAGGAAGCCGAGTACTGCCATACGCCTGAAGACCAGATTGATCTCGAAAAGATGCGAAAAGCGGCGGCTTTCTATGCGCTGTTTCCCTTCTTGTATTGCCACGAATTGAGGCAATAAAACATACAATCGGGCCCAAGCAAAACCGGACGCTCAAAAACCAGGCGTCCGGTTTAATTTTTAACCTGCTCGAAACACCTACAGCTTAATAGGATACGTGTGCAAATCTTTCTTCACTGCGTCACATACAGCATTCATCACCGCAGGCGCAACCGGCACCGTAGCACACTCACTGATGCTCTTGGCGCCATACGGCCCGGTCGGTTCAAACCCTTCGATAAACTCGACTTGAATCTTCGGCATTTCAGAGGCATGGGTTGAGACATATTTTTTAAGGTTGCTGTTAATCAACCGCCCGTTCTCATTGAAGCGCATTTCTTCGCTCAACGCGTAGCCAAGGCCCATCTCAATACCGCCTTCCAATTGCCCTTCGATACCCATGCGGTTGATCACCCTCCCGACATCGTGCACCGCAACATAGTCCACCACCTTCACCTTGCCGGTCTTTTCGTTCACCAGCACCTCTGCAAAATGCACGCCATATGCAGTCGGTCCGGAAATGGCACTGTGCGATTCCGAAGCCAGCAGTTCTTCCTGGTCTACAGCTTGCGTCTTAACCACCAGTTCGCTCAGTGTCATCTTCCTTTCAGGGTCATGCTTTACATGAACCGAGCCGTTGGCAAACTCCACCTCCTCAATCGTGCAGTCCAGGAAATTGGAGGCTTTCTCTGCCATTTTGGCTTTCATGCTCTCCCCTACTTTCTTTGCCGCCGATCCTTGTACATAAACACCCCGGCTGGCGTAGTCTCCCAGGTTCCACAGCACCAGGTCGGTGTCCGTTTCCACGCACTCGATATCCTCCGGCTGTATCCCCAAAACGCTGGCGATCATTTGTGTCTGGACGGTGACCGACCCGTTGCCCATATCGTGCGTTCCGGTATAGAGGACAAAGGTGCCATCCTCATTTACTTTCAGGGATAGTGCGGTAACATCCCGATGCGCTCCGAACAGGGAACTGCCGTGCGCGCCAATGGCCATGCCGATGCCGCGTTTCCAGCCTGGCTCAACCGGCCGGTTATCTTTCTTGCGCTTCTCCCAACCGAAAAGTTCCGCTCCTCGCAGAAGCGCATCTTTCACCCTCGGGTTGCCAAGCGGTTTCTTGAATCGTTGGTCAAGCCCATCCGGGTCAACAACGTTCTTCAACTGAAATTCCACGAAATCCATCCCCAGGTCGCGCGCGATCCTGGCAAACTGTGCCTGCTGCGCGTTGAAAACCTGCGGCGAACCATACCCCCGCATCGCCCCCGCAACCGGAGTATTGGTGTAGACCGGAATGCCTTTGTAGCGCATATGGAGAATCTTGTAGATTTTGAAAATCTTATGACTCATCGCTCCGATGACATTGAACGCACTTGAGGCATAAGCGCCGGTGTTGGTCAGTACATTAAAATCCTGTGCAACAATCTGGCCATCCTCTTTGACGCCAGTTTTGACGATGACAATCGCCGCGTGGCGCGTGCGCGTTGCAATCATCGACTCGCGCCGGTCGAGCACCAGTTTGACAGGCCGCCTCGCCTGGATCGCCAGCGCCGCAACCACCGGTTCAATCGTCATCTCCAGCTTGCCGCCAAACGCTCCGCCAATCGTCGGGCGGATCACCCGCACACGGTTCATCGGCAGTTTGAAGATGCGCGAAAGCAGCAAGCGTGTGTTGAACGTATTCTGGCTCGGCGTCCACACCGTCAGCTTGCCAAGCGAGTCAAAGTCCGCAATTGCGGTATGCGTTTCAATCTCCATATGATGGATTGGCGGCATCTCATAGCGATCCTCATAGATCCGATCGCAGTGTTTGAAAGCCTCATCCACATTGCCCGCCTCGGTGAAGATCTGGCCAACCTTGTTCCCGCCCTCGTGAATAGGGGGTGCATCCTCTTCCAGCGCTTTCTCCATATCGAAAACCGCCGGCAAAATCTCGTACTCCACCTTGATCAGCTTCAGCGCTGCTTCTGCTATCTTCTCGTTCTCCGCTGCAACCGCCGCCACCCGGTCTCCTACATGACGCACAACCTCCGGAAAGACCTGTTCTGTCTCCGGGAGTTCATGTTCAAAGAAGCGAATGGAACTGTTGTAGCGTAAATCGGATACATTTGAGCTGCAAACAACCGCACACACCCCTGGCAGGTTTTGCGCGGCTTCAATATCAATTGATTTAATCCGGGCATGCGCATGTGGGCTCAACAACATCTTCGCCGCCAGCATCTCCGGCATCTTCATATCAGCGACATATTTCAACTCGCCTGTCGCTTTGAGTACCGCATCACGGATCGGGATAAATTTACCGATAACCTCAGGATTTCCCATTATGCACCTCCGTTCATTCTCTGGGCAGCGAGTTGTACCGCATCCACAATCTTCACATATCCGGTGCAGCGGCAGAGATTCTCATCAATCGCCGCACGAATCTCCACCTCCTCCGGTTTCGGGTTCTTGTCCAACAACGCTTTGGCGCTCATGATCATCCCAGGCGTGCAATACCCGCACTGCACCGCCCCAGCTTCAACAAACGCTTCCTGGATCGGGTGCAGCCCTTCCGCC
>JADLFQ010000088.1 GCA_020845515.1 Anaerolineaceae bacterium
CCCGTTCAACTTCTGTCTTGCGGGCTAATTCTTTATTGCTCATTTCGATTGTCCATGTCATAGCTCCTAATCATAATTAGGACATTTCTATTTTGCTACTTTAGGACATTATCACTTTGCCCTTACAATTTACCGCCGAAAACTCATCAAAACCCGATTTGGATTATAATAGTCCTATATGCATGAGCTCTCTGTTACGGAAAGCATTCTGACTATTGCGAAGCGTCACGCAGAAGAGAACAACGCCCTGCGTGTAACCGATATCCATATCGTTATAGGTGATTTATCAAGTATCATAGATGATTCTGTTCAATTCTATTGGGATATCATAAGCGATAAAAGCATTTGTGCTGGTGCAAAATTACACTTTCAACGCGTGCCTGCTCAGGCCAAATGTCTGGACTGTGAGAACCAATATTCCCTGCAAGAGCGGCTGTCACCGTGCCCAACTTGCGGAAGTGCTCGGATCAAAATTATTAAGGGTGAAGAATTTTATCTCGATAGCATTGAAATCGAGCGATAGGAGAAAAATAGTGACTGTACAACGGATTCCCATAATTGAGAAAATTATGGATGCCAACGATCAGATCGCGGCAAACAATCAAAAGAAACTGGACGATGCCGGTATTTTTGCCATCAACCTGATGGCTTCGCCAGGGGCAGGGAAAACCAGCCTGATTTTGCAAACCATTCGAGCGCTTGCACCCGATCTAAAAATTGGGGTTATTGAAGGCGATACCGCACCGGTCACTATTGACGCAGATAAAGTGCTGGCCGAAGGAATGCCGGCGGTGCAGATCAACACCGGCGGCGAATGTCATTTGGACGCGATGATGATCTCCAATGCACTAGATCAGCTTCCGCTCGATTCCATTGACTTATTAATTGTTGAGAATGTAGGTAACCTGATTTGTCCGGCAGCGTTTAAATTGGGAACTCATACCAACGTATTGATCGCCAGCGTTCCGGAAGGCGATGACAAACCGTACAAATATACCAATATCTATCGTGGCTTGGAGGTGTTGGTCGTCAATAAGATTGACCTGCTGCCTTACATCCCCTTCAATATGGATTACTTCCGCCAGGGAGTTGAACTCTTAAACCCCGGCCTTGTTACCTTTCCGATATCTTGTAGCAGCGGAGAAGGCGTGACTGCATGGATTACCTGGTTGCAAGGCAGGGTGAAACAACAAAAATCGCGGGGCAAATGAGTGTTGAAATCTTCGGCTACAAAATTCTAGCCCGTGGTATCGTCCAAGGAGTAGGTTTTCGCCCTTTTATCTATACGCAAGCTATCGCCAACCACCTTACTGGATGGGTACGCAATACCTCTAATGGCGTTGAGGTCGAGATCAATGGAAAACAAAACGATCTTCAAAATTTCCTCAAAGCGCTGCGGGAATCCTTGCCTCCTCTGGCGCGCATTGACCAGATAGAGGTTACTCCTACACCTCCAAATGGGTACCTGAGTTTCGAAATCACCCCCAGCCAACCCCAGCCCGGCGAGTTTCTTCCGGTTTCCCCTGATATTTCCATTTGCGCCGATTGTTCGCGCGAATTGTTTAACCCAACAGACCGGCGCTACCGCTACCCTTTCATCAACTGTACAAACTGCGGTCCACGTTTCTCAATCGTTAAAGATATTCCATATGACCGGCCATTTACCACTATGTCCAAAGTCGTAATGTGCACCAAATGCCAAATGGAGTATGACAGCCCTCTCGACCGCAGGTTTCACGCCCAGCCAATTGCATGCCCGGAGTGCGGGCCGCAAATATGGTTTGAAGCACCCTCTATAACCACCCCCTCCCGTCAAGAAGCAGCCTTGCAAACAGCCCGCCAGTGGCTCCAAGATGGCAAAATTTTGGCCGTCAAGGGGTTAGGTGGTTTCCACCTCGTATGCGATGCTGCCAATGCCAGTGCTGTAGAGGAACTGCGGGAACGGAAGCAACGGGTGGATAAACCTTTTGCGTTGATGGCCTTTGACCTTAAAACAGTTCAGCATCACTGTCAGGTATCAGAACAGGAAGCTGAGCTTCTGCTCTCGCACCAACACCCGATTGTCTTGTTGGACCGAAAAGACAGCTCAAATACCGCTCAAGCCGTTGCACCGAACCAGCAAACGCTCGGCGTCATGCTCGCCTACACCCCACTGCACTTACTTCTTTTAGAGCCCGCGTCAGGATTCCCTGATTTATTAGTAATGACCAGCGCAAATTTAAGTGAGGAGCCGATTTGTTACCTTGATCAGGAAGCCAAGGCGCGCTTGGCACCCCTGGCAGATGGCTTTCTCTTTCACAATCGTGATATTCACATGCGGGTAGACGATTCTGTTTACCGGGAAGCGTGTGGACAACCCTACCCCCTCCGCAGAGCGCGAGGATACGCCCCCGATGGACTCCCACTTCCTTTCTCTCTCCCTCCTTTGCTCGCAGGCGGCGCAGAGATGAAAAACACTTTTTGCCTGACGCGCCAGAATTATGCTTTTGTCAGTCACCATATCGGCGACATGGAGAATTTTGAAACCCTAAAATCGTTTGAAGAAGGGATTCGCCATTACGAACGCCTTTTCCGTATCCACCCGGAGTTTTACGCTTGCGATCTACATCCTGACTATCTGGCGACCAAATACATCCAGCAGCGCGCTTGCATGGAGAACCGCCCTGTGTTTTCAATTCAACATCATCACGCCCATCTGGCAGCCTGCATGGCAGACCAGGGCTGGTCAGAGGACTCGCCGGTGATCGGTGTTTGTTTTGACGGTACAGGCTTGGGAACGGACGGCGCCATTTGGGGCGGAGAATTTCTGCTCGGCGGTTACCATGGCTACCAGCGCGAATATCATCTAGCGTATACTCCGCTTCCCGGTGGAGATGCAGCCGTGCGTAAACCCGCGCGAATGGCACTCGCGTACCTATGGCAAGCCGGGCTGGAATGGGAAAGCAGCCTGCCATCCGTTCGAGCACTAAGCGTCGAAGAACGCACAGCAGTAAGGGTGCAGCTCGAGAAAAGTGTCAACGCCCCACCAACTTCCAGTATGGGCAGGTTTTTTGATGCGGCCGCTGCACTGATCGGGCTGCGCGAACACGTAACTTACGAGGGTCAAGCAGCCATCGAACTGGAAAACGCCGCTGACCCGGACGAAACTGGCTGCTACCCTTTTGAGCTTGCAGAGGATACCATAGACCCTACCCCCCTTTGGAAAAAACTGCTCAAAGATTGGCATAACGGGATCGCCTCCCCCATTCTCGCGGCACGTTTCCACAACAGCGTAGCAAATCTAACACTGGAAGCCTGCTCCAAAATCCGCCAGAAGACCGGCAGCAATGCCGTTGCCCTCAGTGGCGGCGTATGGCAAAATCGTTACCTGCTGGAGCGCAGTGTCAGGCTGCTCAAAAATGCAAATTTCAATGTTTTACTCCATCATCAGACACCAACCAATGATGGCAGCATCTCACTGGGACAGGCAATGGTGGCCGCAGCAAATATAAAATGAACCACAGTGATACAGTATACTTAACTACCAATCATGCAAACACCTCTGTTTTTTTGAGGTTATAAGGAGTTCTCATGTGCTTAGGAATACCCGGTAAAATCATAGATATCTATCAGGCAAACAGCCTGCGGATGGGCAAAGTGGATTTTGGGGGAGTTGTACGTGAGGTTTGTATAGAGGCTTTGCCCGAAGCAAAAACTGGCGATTTTACCATCGTTCATGCCGGTTTTGCCCTTAACATCCTCAGTGAGGAAGAAGCCCGTGAAACACTTGAGATTCTAAGCCAGCTTTCCATGGTGGAGGACGAGTTAGGCGGGCAAGAGCAGGAAAACTGACAATGCAATTTGTAGATGAATTTCGTGACAAACAACTCGTCCACAACGTGCTGGATGAAATCCGCCGTACTGTAACCAGACCCTGGGTCATCATGGAAATCTGCGGTGGACAAACACATGCTTTTCTGCATTATGGCCTTGACCAAATGTTGCCTCCGGAAATTGAGCTGGTGCATGGCCCGGGCTGTCCTGTATGTGTCACTTCACTAGAATTAATTGACCGGGCGCTGGCAATTGCCGCCCGGCCCGACGTAATTTTCACCTCCTTTGGGGATATGCTGCGCGTTCCTGGCTCTACCGGCGACCTGTTTTCGGCGCGGGCAGCAGGCGCGCAAGTACGGGTGGTTTATTCTCCGCTGGATGCAGTTAAGATTGCCGCTGAAAACCCGGATAAAGAAGTTGTTTTTTTTGCAATCGGGTTCGAAACAACAGGGCCCGTGAACGCCATGAGCGTAATCCAGGCGCAAGCAATGGGGCTCAAAAATTTTTCCGTTTTGGTTTCCCAAGTTTGCGTCCCGCCCGCCATGCACGCCATTCTGAGTTCTCCCCTAAACCGCGTACAAGGGTTTTTAGCCGCCGGGCATGTCAGTACTGTGATGGGGTACTGGGAATACCCTCCAATTACCGAACAATATAAGATCCCAATTGTCGTGACCGGCTTCGAACCGCTTGACTTGATGCAAGGTATCTTACTGACTGTGCGGCAGCTTGAAAAAGGTACCCACGAGGTACAAAATGCATATCCACGTGCTGTTACTTATGAAGGGAACAAAGCGGCGCAAGCTATACTCCAAAAAGTCTACGAATCGTGCGACCGCAACTGGCGTGGCATCGGAAAGATCCCCATGAGCGGGTGGAAACTGCGGGATGCCTATCGAGATTTTGACGCTGAAAAGCGTTTCAAAGTAAGCGATATAAAGACGAAAGAATCCGAAATTTGCATTTCCGGGTTGATATTGCAGGGGCTTAAAAAACCACCTGAATGCCCGGCTTTTGGCATGCTTTGCACCCCGCAAAACCCCTTGGGAGCAACCATGGTTTCCTCCGAAGGCGCATGTGCAGCCTACTACAGGTATGGCCGCACGGCGTGATCCACCAGACTGGCCACTCAAAGGACGCTTTATGAGCAACCAAGAATATCCAACAATGGAGGGGCCCGTTTGCCCTGTTCCGCTTGCACACCAAGAACGTATTGTGATGGGCCATGGCAGTGGCGGCCGGATGACCCAACAGCTATTCGAAAGAGTATTCAAGCCCGCTTTTGACAATCCTGCACTTGGCCAGGAAAATGACTACGCGGCAATAACACTCCCCTCCCCTGCCAAACTTACGGGCAAGCTTTCTGTCTCAACTGACTGCCATATTGTTTCGCCTCTCTTCTTCCCCGGTGGGGATATTGGCCGGCTGGCTGTGTGCGGCACCGTTAATGATATGTGCATGTCAGGCGCACAACCGCTTTACTTGACGGCAGGATTTATTTTAGAAGAAGGCTTGTCAATTGAAACCCTTGCACAGGTTGTTCAGTCCATCAAAATAGCAGCCAAAGAAGCCGGTGTTCAAATTATCGCCGGCGATACCAAGGTGGTGGAGAAAGGAAAAGCCGATGGACTGTTTATCACGACAACCGGTGTAGGCTGGATTCCGGCAGGACGCGAGATTGGTGGGGCAAATGCTCAAACAGGGGATGTCGTACTTATTTCCGGACCGGTTGGAGATCACGGCATTGCAGTTTTATCCGCGCGCGGGGAACTGGGCATTGAAACACAGATTGAGTCCGATACGGCCCCCCTTAATGGCCTGATCCAGGCAGTCCTCGCCGCAGCCCCGCACACACACGTCTTGCGCGACCCGACCCGGGGCGGGCTGGCAACAACTCTCAATGAAATTGCACGGCAAAGCCAGATCGGCATTCTGATTGAAGAACGCGCGATCCCGGTCTCTCCGCCTGTAAAAGCCGCTTGTGAGATGCTCGGCTTCGACCCGCTTTATATTGCCAATGAGGGCAAGGTGATTGTCATCACACCGGCGGATGAAGCCAGTGCTGCGCTCGAAGCTATGCGCGCCTGCAAGTACGGAAAAGAGGCTATGCGCATTGGTGTGGTGGCAGATGAGCCAAAAGGCCGCGTCCTTCTAAAAACTCTTATCGGCGGCAATCGCATCCTCGACGTCCTGGCAGGGGAAATACTACCGCGTATTTGCTGATTATGTCGCTTCCACAGACTTCACCCGGCTTTTGCAAGAAAAGCAGCCGGTCTTCGTTCTTCTGTTTGCAAGACCGGCATAACCTTGACAATCCCTGTACTCTCCATATACTTACGGCATAATCCCCACAATTCAAGAGGACCCATGAAAATTAATTATCAGGAAACCACCAGTGATCTGGCCACTCGCATTGACATCCACAACAAGTTTGGAGGCAGGAATATTGACGAATGGATGCTGAAAACCCTCCAGCTTACAAAAGGGATCAATATCCTGGATGTGGGCTGTGGGGCCGGTAAACAATGTTTTTCATTCTTCGACTACTTAAATGGTGAGGTAACCATCACCGGCGGCGATGTTAATGATGAATTATTACAGCAAGCCATGGCTGAAAACCAAAAGCGCGGCGCGCCGATCACTTTCATCCCTCTCGATTTCAATCAGAAATTCCCTTTCCCCGATAGCTCATTTGACTTGGTTTCCTGTTGCTTCGCAATTTATTACGCTGAAAACGTTCCCTTTACAATTGGGGAAATGCACCGTGTGCTGAAGCCCGGCGGGCGTTTATTTACCACAGGCCCAATGCCTGAGAATAAGCAGCTTTTCTACGATATTATTCGTGAGGCAACCAACAATAAACCAATCCCGCCCATGCCAGGAAGCAGCCGCTATAAAAGCGAGTTTCTAAGCGTTATTCGCGATAAATTCTCCAGAGTGGATGTCCATATTTTTGAGAATCCTCTGGCATTTGAAAGCGTTGAACCGTTTGTTGCATACACGCGCGCCTCGCTTTCTGAAGATCGCAAATTATGGGGCAGCTTTTTCCAGGGTAAGGATGAATTTGAAGCCATCATGAAAAAGATTGAGGAGAGCGCCGCCCGACGGCTGGAAAAAGAGGGCAGATTGGTGATGACGAAGGTTGTTGGCGGTTTTGTAGCGGTTAAATAGGCACCTTTTATGAATCATGACATGGCGTTTTACGGCCGGCGTATCTTATTTATTGGCGCCCACCCCGATGATATTGAATTGGGCGCGGGCGCGTTAATTGCCCACATCGTCCAGCAAGCTGATATCCTTTGCGTGACACTCTCTGACAACCAGAAAAATCCGGAACTGGAAAACCTGGTGAAAGAACACTATAACAGTATGCGTACGCTTGGGGTTCCGGAAAAGAATGTCATCCTTGCACCGTTTCAAACCCGCCTTTTTCAGTCGTACCGCCAGGAAATTCTTGAATACCTGATTGGCCTGCGAAGAGAGTTCCAGCCAGAAATCGTCTTTACCCATACACGCGCAGATCTTCATCAGGACCATGGCACTGTGACCGAAGAAACTTTGCGTGCTTTCCGCGGCACAACTGTTTTGGGTTTTGATGTCTTACGCAGTAGTTATGGGTTTTTTCCGAATTTTCTGGTTGAGGTTACAGAAGCGGATTTACAAAAGAAGCTGGATTCGCTTGCAGAATATAAAACTTACGCCAGCAAGTATTATTTTAGCCCGCAAATTACCCGCGCCACGCTGATCCGGCATGGCGCACTGGCTGAACGAAATTATGCCGAAGGGTTTGACACACTTCGGATTATCGGGATGTTCACCTGCGTTAACCAATAGGGAATCGTCTTATTCTGTTACAGGAATACCCAGCTCCACCATCCCACCAGAAACTCGAACCGGATACGACGGAGTCGGGTCAATGGCGGGCAGCCGCGTTGCCTCTCCGTTTCGGACATCAAAGCGGGCGCCAGGGCGCGGGCAAACGATCTCAAACCCCTCCAACTCACCTTCCCCCAGTGGGCCGCCATCATGGGTGCATACATCGCCGATTGCATACACGTATCCCGCGATATTAAAAAGGACAATCTCCTCCTCCCCAACATCAATAAACAAACGCTCTCCAGGCGGAAGTTCTTCGAGCGCACATATCTCAAAATATTGAAAAGAAGGCTTGCCTGTCATTCTTCGTCCCTATCAAGAGAATCACCAACTTCCCCCATTCCATAAATCCCTGCCTTAAGAACTTTCAAAGAAAGCAGTGCGCATTTCAGCCGCACCGGACCCAGGTTGTCCAGGCCGAGTAAATCCAAAAGATCTTCTTTGGATATCTTCTTGACCTCTCCCAAAGGTTTTCCAACAATTGATTCGAGCAACAGGTCAGCCGACGCCTGGGAAATTGCGCACCCGTGGCCGCTAAATGCCGCTTCGGTCACGCGATTGTTCTCATCAACCCGCAGGTCTATCCGTATTTGGTCGCCGCACAGGGGGTTTTCATCCTCAAAACTGAAGTCGTTTGGTTCCAGAACGCCCCGGTAAGCCGGGTTTTTGTAGTGTTCAATAATAACTTCTCGATACAAATCATCCATGAGCAGTTCCTAACCGAACAACGCTTTTGTTTTCTCTAAAGCCTCAGCCAAGAAATCAATTTCTTCCAACGTATTGTAAAGATAGAAACTGGCTCTGGTTGTAGCAGGCAGCCCATAACGCTGGTGAAGCGGCATGGCGCAATGATGTCCGGCACGGACGGCGATTCCTTCTCTATCTAAAAGCTGCGCAATATCATGAGGATGAATGCCCTCCAAGGTAAAAGAACACACCCCGCCTTTTTTCTCCGCTGGGGGACCAATCACTTTAAGACCTGAAATTTCAGAAAGACGATCAAGCGCATAGCGCGTCAAAGTATGTTCGTAAGCGGCAATTTGATCCATGCCAATTTGCTCGAGATACTCTACCGCTGCGCCAAATCCAATCACTTCGGCAATCGCCGGTGTTCCCGCCTCAAATTTATGCGGCAATTCATTCGGCGTAAACCCGCGCAAGGTGACTTTTTTGATCATATCTCCCCCGCCCAAAAATGGCGGCATCGCCTCCAGCAGGTCTCTGCGGCCGTATAAAACCCCAATTCCGGTAGGACCGCACATCTTGTGCGCAGAAAAAGCGAGAAAATCTGCTTTTAATTTTTGAACATCCACTTTAAAATGCGGGGCTGATTGGGCAGCATCAATTAACACTACTGCCCCAACCTCATGCGCCATGCGAATCATCTCTTCAGCCGGATTGATTGTCCCCAAAACGTTCGACATTTGCGTAAAAGCAACTAGTTTGGGTCTCAGTTCCAAAAGATTCTGATATGCCTGGAGGTTGAGTTCGCCTTCATCGGTAACGGGCGTAAACTCCAGGCGGATATTTTTTTCCTCTGCCAGAATTTGCCAGGGGACCAGGTTGGAATGATGCTCCATTTCGGTTAGGATGATAACATCACCGCTGGATAGGTTTTTTCTTGCCCACGAATAGGCAACCAGATTAATTGACTCAGTAGTATTGCGTGTAAAAATAACTTCACTTGTAGAGCGGGCGCCAATGAAAGCAGCGATGCGTTCGCGGGCTCTTTCATAATCTGCGGTCGCTTCTTCAGCCAGGGTGTGTACACCACGGTGGATGTTGGCATTGGTGTTGCGATAATAATCATCCATCGCCCGAATAACGGAGAGAGGCTTTTGTGCTGTGGCGGTTGAATCAAGATATACCAAGGGTTTATTGCCTTGGAGGGCGCGCGATAAAATTGGAAAATCCGCCCGCACGCGTTCAACGCCGAAAGAATGAGAAGACATATTTGCCGCCTAATAATCAGGTAGATGTGTTTTGGCGGTTTTCCTCTGCGAAGCACGCAGATGGGGGGAGTTTAAGGGGAACCACAAGATGTGATCAGGAACCATCCAACCATCCGTCAAAAAAACATTTGAACGAAATTGCACCGCTGCCATCTTGGAATCGACCTGAACGACAATCCCCTTTACCCACCCTCGGATACGTTGGCTGTCTTTTTCGTGATCACAGAATACTTCTACCACATCACCCACATCAAATGTAAATTCCGGTTCTGGAGGCCGCATGTAAGGTGCAGATGCCATACTTTTCTCCTGCACAAATTTAATCATATTGTTAACCCATATATTCTAGCATAGCTAATCTTATTTATCAGTAGATTACCTTGTTAAACCAAGCTGGCACACGATAAAAACATTGGCTGCGATCAATTACCGGGTTGCCGAAGGCTTTCCCGTACTATCTATCCCTGATACGATTCCATCTTGTTGTGAATAGCATTTTGAAACCGTTGGCGTACTCCTTCAAAGGGAATACGTTGCATAATCGGATCAAAAAATCCTTCCACAATCAATCGCTCAGCCTCAATACCAGGGATGCCTCTGCTCAACAGGTAAAAGACCTGATCCTGATCAATCCTTCCTACAGTTGCGCCATGTGAACAGCGCACATCGTCCGCTAAAATCTCCAGCCCGGGGATTGAATCTGCCCGTGCACCTTCGCTTAACACCAGATTACGATTGGCCTGAAAGCCATCAATCTTATCAGCGCCAGGCGCGACATAAATCATCCCTTGCCATACCGAGCGGCTCTTTCCCAGCAAAGCGCCTTTAAAGAGCAGATCGCTCGTCGTATGGGGGGCTAAATGATTTTGCTGTGTATCATGGTCCAAATGTTGGTCTCTGTCTGTAAAATAAAACCCGGACATCCGCCCGGAGCTTCCGCTTCCAGTCAGTTCCAGATCGGAAAAGTTCTTGGTTACGTGGCTGCCTACTGCTCCAAACACCCAATCAATATTCCCATCCTCAGCAACCTTGACGCGCTCATGGCTAAAATTCCAGACATTTTCTCCCCAGCTTTGCAATTCTACCCAGCGCAACTGTGCTCGAGGGCCTACATATAGTTCGACGAGTCCTGCATGTAGTTTTTGTTCGCCTTCCTGCGTTGGCGATGCTGCCTCATGAACATACGTAACCGCTGCATCCTCTTCCAAATAAACAAGAATATGAGAAAGGTATGCCAGCCCCGCCCCTGGCCCCCACAGCAGGCTGTGGACAGGTTGTTCCACCACAACCCCGCGCGGCACATAAAGTAAAACGCCATTCTGCGCAAGCGCAGCTGGTAAAGCGGCAAATTTTCCCTCAGATGGTTGTACAACCTTGCCCATCACTTTTTTCAGAATATCAGGGTGATTTTTCTCAGCGGTGGACAAATCCGTAAAAATGACACCCTGCGCGGTAAGTGCCGGGTCAAGGATCGTTTTCGCTCCCCCCGCCATCAAAACCACCTGCCCGCCATGAGTTTCTCCCGTCAGCGGTTGAAGCAGTTTCTCCGGTATCTTATCCAAACTTTTATACTGATCAACCTCAGGGAGCTTGAAGTTACCAGGGTTAAGATTGCTCAAATCTGTGCGGCGCCACGCCTCCTCTTTCGTTGTCGGTATGGACAGGGATTCATAAACCTTCCATGCGTTTTGGCGGTATGCAGCGACGAATTCACTGGTTTTTGAAAGATTAGTTCCGTCCAAGTGGAAGGCAAAATCTTGCGCGATAGGTCCTTGCGAACCCTTTTTTCGAATCACAACTTGTGGCATTGCAGTCATTGCGTTTTCCGTATCTCTAATTTTCTTTTAGATGAATAATGCATTCTTTTGCCGCCTTCTACCCAATAGACCCTTCCATTTGCAGTTGGATCAGGCGGTTCATCTCTACAGCATACTCCATCGGCAACTCCCGCACCAAAGGCTCAATGAATCCTGATACCACCATTGTGGTCGCCTCCTCCTCGGTCATTCCCCGGCTCATCAGATAAAAAAGCTGCTCTTCCCCCACATTGGAAACCGAAGCCTCATGGCCAATCGATACCAACTCTTCATCCACTTCAATATAAGGGTAGGTATCAGACCGCGATTTCGGATCCAAGAGCAAGGCGTCGCATACTACATTGGAGCGTGAATCATTGGCTCCTTTATGCACCTTGAGAAGACCACGATACGAAGCCCTTCCTCCGCCTTTGCTGATTGATTTGGAGGTAATCTTGCTGCTCGTGTGCGGCGCAAAGTGGATCACCTTCCCGCCGGTATCCTGATACTGACCAGGACCTGCAAACGCCATTGAAAGGATCTCGCCGCGCGCGCCTTCCTCAAGTAAATAACAGGAGGGGTACTTCATTGTCACCTTCGACCCCAGGTTTGCATCCACCCATTCCATTACACCATTTTCATGCACAAGCGATCGCTGTGTCACCAAATTGTAGACGTTATTCGACCAGTTCTGTATGGTGGTATACCGCACTCGAGCATTTTTCTTGACTACAATTTCAATCACCCCACTGTGGAGTGAATCGGTCGTATACTGCGGGGCAGTACATCCCTCCACATAATGCACCTGCGCGCCTTCATCAGCAATGATAATGGAGCGCTCAAATTGACCAATATTCGCGACGTTCAAGCGGAAATAAGCCTGTAAGGGCAAATCCACCTTAACGCCTTTCGGGACATATACAAACGAACCGCCCGACCATACCGCACTGTTTAGCGCGGCGAACTTGTTGTCCTCAATCGGGATGACTGTTCCGAAGTATTCTCGGAAGAGATCGGGGTATTTGCGCAGACCATCTTCAATGCTAACGAATATCACACCCTGTTTCTCAAGATGTTCCTGAATATTGTGATAAACCATTTCGGATTCATATTGGGCGCCCACCCCTGCAAGGAACTTTTGTTCCGCCTCAGGGATTCCCAGTTTGTCAAAAGTCTGTTTAATAGAATCCGGCACCTCTTCCCAGGACTTGCTTTCTGTTTCGGTCGGTTTGACATAGTAAAAGATATTATCTAAATCCAGCTCGGAAATATCCGCGCCCCAATTCGGCATCGGACGTTTTTGAAAATGCTCAAGCGCCTTAAGGCGGAAATCCAGCATCCATTGCGGTTCGCCCTTCATTGAGGAAATCTGTTCGACAACCTCGCGATCCAAGCCTTTTCGGGTCTTAAAAACAGAAACGTCAGGATCATTAAATCCATACCGATAATCCCCCAATCCTTCCAGCAGATTTTCTTGCGGGTTTGAACTCATCACACTGCCTCCCGGGTAAATCGAACCACGTAAGGTTCAGACTCCCGCTATACCGTTATACCGTTCTCATATTTCTCGCGTATCCATTCGTACCCGCGTTCCTCCAGGTGCAAGGCCAGATCGGGTCCTCCTGATTCGACAATTTTGCCACCCATAATCACATGGACAAAGTCCGGCTTAATATAGTTCAAGATGCGCTGGTAATGGGTAATTAATAAAACGCCTACATCGCCGCCGCTCAATGTATTGACCCCCTCGGAGACAATTCTCAGCGCGTCAATATCTAACCCGGAGTCGGTTTCGTCCAATATGGCAATTTCCGGTTTTAAAGTAGCCATTTGCAAAATTTCAGCACGTTTCTTTTCGCCGCCGGAAAAGCCATCGTTTAGATAGCGTCCTGCAAATGCATGGTCCATCCGGAGAATATCCATCTCTTTCTTTAGAAGCTTTCTGAACTCCGGGATGGAAATGCCTTTATCCTCCGGGTTAACAGCTCTGCGACGGGCATTTAATGCTGTTCGTAAAAAGTTCGCTACAGTTACGCCCGGGATAGCAACAGGGTACTGAAAAGCAAGAAAAATACCCAGCCGCGAGCGTTCATCAGCTGTCATATCCAGGATATTGCGCTCCTTAAAAATCACCGTACCAGCGGTCACTTCATAAGCCGGATGCCCCATCAGGGTATAGGCTAATGTAGATTTACCTGTTCCATTCGGTCCCATGATTGCATGGACTTCGCCCTGTCGAATGGTCAAATTAAGTCCTTTGACAATTTCTTTCCCGCCAATATTGATGTGCAAATTTTGGATTACCAGTTCAGACATCGAAGCAGAACTCCTTTTAACAAGAAATGCGTAGAAGATCTACCATCCCATAAAATTACAGAAATTATCTCCAAATTACCCTAATAATTTTCCGTTCTTCGCAATTATAGCATAGCGCTATAAAAGGGTCAATATTTATTATAATATTCTAATATATCTACTCCTTTCGTCAAAGTTTGCCTGCCGATGGTCAACCTCTTTGGTATAATGTACTCCTCCACTCATTGAAAAGCCTTCTCATGCCACACAAAGCCCTCTCAAATTCATCAGTCCCTCAAAAAATAAAAATTCCTGCTATACAGCATGCGGTCAAAGTCGTTCAAACCCGCCTGGCATCATTCTGTGCTTCACAAACACCTGTAGATGATACCCACGTAGAGATTCTCTTCAAGGAAATCAAGCTCTCTGTTGAAAAAATCAAGCGCCAGATACATGATAAGGGGTTGACCCGTGAAAGACTGACTACAGGAGACTCAAACGCGTACCGCTGGTTAAATTTTCTGTGTATCAGAGAGAATCTAACAAATCATATTGCTTCCTTGTCCGCTGTAACACAACAGGCCTTTGTGTTGACAAGCCCTCCCCATAGCCTTCCAGGGTCACGCCGGCCATCTGTTTCAATCCGATTTTACAGCACAACCTACCTGTATAAAGCCACCCACCGGCAAGGGCAGGTTAAAATTCTAATTAATGAAGCCTTCATCGGCGCGCCGGCAGCACTGTTGGCAGGTATGGTTTATCTGATGCTAAAAGACCGTGACCCCAAAAAATTAGCTGCCATACGAAATTATGCTCGTCAACCAGCTTTCACCCAGAACTACGAAAGTTTATACTCCCGGCGGTCGCATATAAAGCCCCCGGGTGGAGGGCATTATCACCTGTTGGATATTTTTGAGCGGGTCAACAACCAGTATTTTGACGGAAAGATACCGCCGCCCCGCCTGGGATGGAGCAGCAGAAGAAGCCGCAGCAAGTTTGGTCATTATCAGATGGAAACTGATACCATTGTAGTTAACCGCGCCCTGGATGCTCCTCACATTCCAGAATACGTCGTTGATTTTGTTATGTACCATGAGCTGTTGCATAAACAGATCGGCGTCAAGCATCAAAACGGGCGCCGGCAAGTTCATACAATTGTTTTCCGGACTGCCGAAAAACAATTTAAATTTTACAAAGAAGCCCTCTCTTTTATAGAAAATTTTATTCAAACCAGCTAAAATTACTCTAAACCCCTATTTCAAAATTTATAAACACCCTTGCGGAGGAAGCTATGAGCAGTGACCTGAAGCCATTTTTTGCTCCCGATGGCGTAGCTCTGATTGGAACATCGGCAAACCCTGGAAAGTTAAGCTTTGGGATTCTACGAAATATGATCGAGGGCGAGTATCGCGGCGGCGTTTATCCGGTTAACCCCCGTCACTTGGAAATACTCGGGAAGCCTTGCTATCCCAATATCGAAAGCGTTCCAGAGCCGGTAGATTTAGCTGTTATCGCACTTCCAGCAACTAGTGTGCCGGAGACAATAGAAGCATGCGGCCGGCGCGGCATCAAGGCTGCCATCATTATTTCGGGTGGTTTTCGAGAAACCGGCCCTCAAGGGTTGGAGCTTGAGAACCTGTGTGTAAAAACTGCCCGTAAATACAGGATGCGTTTAATCGGCCCCAACTGTGTTGGTACGCTGGATTTATATAGCGGCGTCAATACTACATTTATCAAAGGCATCCCTCCCAAGGGGAGCATCGGTTTTCTATCCCAATCGGGGGCAATATGCGGAGCGGTAGTGGACTATGTTTTGGATAAAGATATCGGTTTTTCCAATCTAGCCAGTCTGGGCAATATGGCCGATGTCAACGAGACCGATGTAATTGAATACCTGAGTACCGACCCCAATACCAAGGTCATTGCCGCCTACCTGGAGGGCATACAGGATGGGCGCCGGTTCATGGATATTGCCCAAAAAATAAGCCGTCTTAAACCTATCGTCATTCTAAAAGTAGGACGTTCTGAAGCAGGCGCGCGGGCGGTCTCCTCGCATACTGGTTCGCTGGCCGGCTCCCATACAGCGTACCAGGCTGCCTTTCAACAAAGCGGAATTATCGAAGTAGATACTGCCGCGGAGCTCTTTGATGTGTGTATCGGGCTGGCCTACCTGCCCGTCCCAAAAGGCAACCGAACAGTTATCGTGACCAATTCTGGTGGTCCAGCCGCGCTGGCTTCAGATAGTTTGGCCGTCAATGGCATGCGCCTGGCAAATCTGGGGGATAAGACGCAATCCCTTCTGCGAGAGCAACTAAGCCCTGCCGCCCAGGTCGGCAATCCGGTTGATATGCTGGGGGGTGCTGAGCCTCAGGAATACGATCTTGCCTTGAAAGACTGCCTGGCGGACCCAGGTGTAGATGCAGCCCTTGC
>JADLFQ010000089.1 GCA_020845515.1 Anaerolineaceae bacterium
GCCGCAAAAACAAAAAGTTACAAAATACAAACTCAAGACCCACAAGGCGACCTCAAAGCGGTTCCGCCTGACCGGGTCCGGAGTGCTGGTACGAACCAAGGGCGGCAAAAGCCATTTGCGCCGTCGTACTTCAGACCGCACCAAAAGCCTTTTATCTGAAATGATCCCCGTAAAAGGGAAAAGGATCATCGCCCGGGTGAAACGGCTTGCCCCCAACATGTCGGAGTAGAATTCATTTATCTCCTATCGTATCCGGTTTTTGTGCGGCTGTTGGGTGTTCGCAACTGGTGATCTTCATCGGCGCCCAGGGGTTCGCAAAGGAGTGTAGTCATGGCTCGTGTAAAGGGAGGCCCTGCCGCCCGTGCTCGTCATAAAAAAATCTTAAAGGTGACCAAAGGTTTCTTCGGCACCCGTCACCGTCTCTTTCGCCGCGCGAATGAAACCCTACTTAAAGGCTTGTGGTACGCTTACCGCGACCGCCGCGTTCGTAAACGCGATCTGCGCAAGTTGTGGATTACCCGCATCAATGCAGCTGCCCGGCTGAATGGCATCTCTTACAGCCGCTTGGTTTTCGCGCTGAGAAAAGCCAACATCAACCTCAATCGCAAAATGCTCGCAGACCTGGCAGTGCGCGACCCGAAAGCTTTTGCGGCTGTGGTGGAAAAAGCACAAGCTATTTAAGACGAACAGCGAACATTATCCTCTGGGATGGCACGCACAGCCATCCCGTTTTATTTTAAGCGGTAGAATTAACCTTGAGGGAAGATAATGAAACATCGAGTGCGCGGCCATCTTTATCCATCCGGGGCAGCATTGGAACTCCTTCATGCAGACATCACCACTCTGAAGGTTGATGCGATTGTCAATGCTGCGAATGAGCATCTTCGCCATGGCGGCGGCGTAGCAGGCATTATATCTGCCAAGGGCGGCGCCAGCATCCAACAAGAAAGCAGCCATTGGGTGCAGGAGCATGGCCTGGTAAAGCATAACGCCCCGGCTCTCACTGGCGCAGGCAATCTCCCATGCAAATATATCATCCATGCCGTCGGCCCCATTTGGGGCGAAGGTGATGAAGACAAAAAACTGGAAGATGCCATTCTGGGTTCTCTTCTGTTAGCTGAAAAATTATCTCTCAAATCTCTCGCCATTCCCCCAATCTCGACCGGAATCTTTGGATTCCCGAAAGAACGCGCCGCGGGTATCTTCTTTAACATCATAAGCCAGTTCTTCCAAGAACACCCTTCCTCTTCCCTCCGGACTGTCGGGGTAACGATTATTGATACCCCCACACTCAATATATTTCTCGCTATTTTTGACCGCTGGTTTACCACCACAGGAAACTCACCGTCTTAATGATTTCTTCATTACAAAATTCTCGTATCAAATGGGCACGCGCCCTCATCAACCAAAAACAGGAGCGTAAAAAATCCCGCGCTTTTATTATTGAAGGTGTCCGTCTCGTAGAAGAAGCTTTATCCTCTGGTTGGTGCCCCAATTTTCTTTTCTATTCCGGACAGCTTTCAGTTCGCGGTCAGGCGCTGGTGGCAGCCTGCATCCAGGCTGGTTATGAAGTCGAAGAGGTTGCTCCCCGCATCATGGATAAAATTGCCGCGGTGGAAACCTCTCAAGGCATTCTGGCAGTACTGCCGGAGCGCCAACCGGTTTTGCCAAACGAAATGGACTTCGCCATCATCGGAGATTCAATTCGGGATCCGGGCAACCTGGGCGCACTGTTGCGTTCCGCCGCCGCTGCCGGCGTTCAGGCAGTATTCCTCACCCCCGGTTCCGCCGATCCCTTCTCTCCCAAGGTTCTGCGAGCCGGGATGGGTGCACATTTCAAGCTTCCCATCCTCACCCAGCTCTGGCCGGATATTCAGATGCAATGCAAGTCATTTCCCACACCCCTCCAGCTATTCCTCGCCGAAGCACAAAAAGGGCTCCCTTATTGGCAGGCCGATTTACGCGTTCCTCTCGCCTTGATCATTGGAGGGGAAGCCGAAGGTGCAGACCCTGCAATTCAAAAAGCAACAGATAAATCCTTACAAATTCCCATGCCCGGAGGTTTCGAATCGCTCAACGCTGCCGTTGCCGCGGGTGTTCTTATCTTTGAAGTTGTCCGACAGAGGAGCTCATGAAAATCCGTTCAATCACCTGTTTCTTCAACCCACCAGCCTCCATTCCAAAAGCCACATTGAAACATATCGCCGATTTCACCACCGAAGCCATCTCTCGCTTCACCCAGGCTGGCTATGAAGTTCAAACCACTCGTCTGGCAACCACCCCATTTCCAACTTTCTCGCCTTCACTTGAACTTGCTGCCCTTCTTCCACTGGTGCAAGAGTTGGAAGCAGAGGCCGCACAGAATGGATTTTCTTATATCTCCCTCGGCCCGGCGCTCCCCGAGTACCCAGCCAGCTACGCAGTCATCCCTGCCTTGCTTGCAGGGACAAAAAATGTCTTTTTTACTGGCATGATGGCAAATCATCAGATGGGCGTAAATCTGCAGGCAGTCAAGGCTTGCGCACAAATTATTGTCCAAAACGCTCCAGTCACACCGGATGGATTCACCAACTTGCGCTTCTCCGCTCTTGCAAACGTCCCCCCTGGAGGGCCTTTCTTTCCTGCCGCTTATCACGATCAATCCCCGCTAAAATTTGCCCTCGCTGTGGAATGTGCCGATGCCGCCGTTAATGCATTTGCCGATGCCTCCAGCATTGCAGGTGGGCGCAAAAAACTGCTCGACAATCTCGATGCAGCCGGTCAGATGTTAACAACCATTGCAAATGGCCTTGTAAATCAATTCAACTTGCAATTCGGCGGGCTTGATTTTTCGCTCGCTCCCTACCCTCAGGATTCTTGTTCTCTGGGTGGCGCGCTGGAGGCGCTTGGTGTTCCCAAGCTGGGGCTTTCTGGATCGTTGGCTGCAGCAGCCATCATCGCCGATACGCTCGACCAGGGTCACTGGTTACGGGCAGGGTTCAATGGTCTTATGTTACCTGTGCTGGAAGATTCAATCCTGGCGCTTCGCAGCAGCGAAGGCGTGCTGACATTACGCGATTTGCTGCTTTACTCCACGGTTTGCGGCGCGGGCCTGGATACCGTCCCATTACCAGGCAGTGTCACACAAGAAGAACTGGCCGCACTTCTTGTTGACCTGGCAGCACTGGCTGTCCGGTTGAATAAACCCCTTACCGCACGGCTGATGCCCGTTCCTGGCAAAGAAGCTGGCGAGCGCACCAACTTTGATTTTGAGTTCTTCTCGAATGGCGGCATCATCCCAATAGCAGCCGCCCCGCTTTACGGACTACTGGCAGGCAACGAGGTCTTTCCACTTAAACCTCGACCGCACAACCCCTGTTAGCGTACCTGACGAAAATTAATCACCACCAAGTTCCGCTGGCAGTCCTCATACGTATCAAAATATACTTTCGGAGATAAAGGCAGGCGTGCCTGATCAATCAACCGCACCCACAGGTTTTGTTTGGAAGTAACCGGTGCTTTAGCGAGTTCAAATTCATATCCCGCTTCGCCATATTTTAGCGCGAGGCCAGTCAAGCTTGTCTGGTCAACGACCTGCCTTCCCAAGTTTCCCCCCACTTGCACAGTGATACCCGTCACCGGCCGGCCTTGCATATCCACCACCTGACCACCCACTCCCAACCAGTTACAACCCCGTTCCGGATATAAAACCGCTGCATCAATCCCCGTTGGCATACTCTGCAGGTCAAAAGAATAATTTGAAACCGGGCGCTCTGTTTTAGTCGCCGTAGGACCCTGGGCGGCAATATCTGTCTTGGAAAGCGTTGCCGTATAGCTCGGCACGGGAGTGAACGTAGGAACAGCAGTATCTGTAGCGCCCGGCGTCCAAGTTGGCGGAAGCTGCGGCACAGTCGGTGTTGCGCTGGGCAGCACGATCGGCACTGGCAGTGTAGGGGGAGGAAAAGGATTAATGGCGGCGTAAGGATTCTCGAAAACAATCGCAAACCATCCAATTACAACGATAATCCCCACCAATGCCAGAACGGTCAGAATATTCCAAAAGAGCCCACCGCCCCCGGCACGACCCTCGGTATCCGTGTTTGAGCTGCCTGCTGTGTTAGGGTCGAAGTCCGCCATTGGTCTCCTCCTGTGCTTCCGCTTTTTGACGCCTTTTATGGTGCCAATATTTCAATTTTACTTCCATCCCTTTTTTCTCGCATCCAGTTTTCGAGCGCCTGGTGCTGGTAATTTTGCTGTGCATCCGGATCGAGTTTGCGTTGATCCGCCCGTTCGAGCACCTGCACGAGATGAAACCCAAAAGATGTTTGGATCACCTGGCTGTATTCACCAGCTTGCAAACTGAAAGCCGCAGTTTCGATATCCGGCTGGGTCAAATAGCCACGTGGAAACCACCCCAAATCGCCGCCCGTCACCGGGTCATACTCAAACGCAAGCGTTGCAAAATCTGCGCCAGCTTGTAACTGTCCGTAAATCTTGTCGGCAAGTGCTTTAGAAAATACAAGTATCTGCCGGGCATGTACCTGCTCAACCGCTTCCGGCAAAGCCTTTAGAATTTCATTTCGCTGCCAGGCGGCTGCCGCTGCTTTTTTATACAGGCTTGGAAAGGTCTTTGCGTCGTATCCGTTGGCCTGCATCCAGGTGGCAAACACGTCCTTCCCGCCAGCTTCCTCGCTTAATTGTGTAATCCGGGTTTCCAGTTCCTGGGCGTTTAGTTCAAATCCGTTATGCACGGCTTCCTGCGCCAAGATCTCCTGTCCAATCAACTCATCCAATACCTTCTGGCGGCGTTCCTCATCGCTCAGCGGTTGACCAAGCTGTTCCTCTGCTGCCTTCAGCCGCCCCATTTCTGCTTGAAAATCGGAGAGTAGAATATACTCACCATTTACAATCGCCGCCAGGGGTGGCAGGGTCGGCGTAATTGTGGGCAACAGCAAGGTGGGGCTGGCTGGAGATGTTGCACTTGCAACGGGAGTATTCGTCCCCCCCGCACAGGCTGTAAAACCAAACAGCATTTCAAGAGCCAGCAGGCAAAAAGCTATTTTACGAATCATCTTTTTGATTATACTCGCAAGCCCTTTTTTAGTGTTTTGGCCTTAACCGGTTTACCCTTCGCTTTCCCTACGAACAGAATGAGAAACTTTAAAATTTTTGTATTCACCTCATTTTTTAAGGTTCATACCGCCCAATCTGCTTGCATTCATTAGGTGGCTATGCTAGAATACGAAAATATCGTACATATACGACTTCTTAGAAACCATACCCCCATATATGGGGGTATCTCTTTCATCAAGTAACCTCTTGCCCACATTCGGGAAAATTGTGGAAAGAGCCATCAAAGAAGGAGGGAAGAGTGCGTTGCCCTTATTGCCAGCACACCGAATCCAGAGTCCTGGATACCACTCACGATAATCGGGGTGGCATACGTCGCCGCAGAGAATGTAGTCAATGCGGACAGCGCTTTAGTACGTACGAACGATCAATCCTCGCCACTCCATTGTTGATTAAACGTGATGGTACGCGTGAGGAGTTTGACCGTGAAAAATTGATACGCGGCATGCGTATTTCATGTGCCAAGCGGCCAGTTTCCGCAGCCGAGATCGAACGCCTGGTAGGCGAGATCGAAGTCTCTTTGCAGCGCATGGGAAGAGCCGAAGTGCCTTCCCGCGTCGTCGGCGACATGGTCATCGCTGGATTGAAGAATCTCGACCAGATCGCCTATATCCGTTACGCTATTGTTTACCTGCATCTCAACGACCTGGTCTCACTCCGAGACGAAATAGACCGCCTTTTAGAAGGTACTTAGGAGAGACAAAATGCTTGCTCAAGCCCATACAACAAAGCCCGTGGAAGTACTCCCCACCCCACCCATGCCTGCTAATTTGCAAGCCGCAAACCTGACGGAAAATGCCCGGCAGGTGCTTGTACGCCGCTATGTTCGCCGCGGCGACGACGGTAAGCCTGCCGAAACAGTTGAAGAGATGTTCTGGCGTGTTGCTTATCACGTTGCAAAAGTCGAAGAAGCTCATGGCAAGGACCCGATCGCGCTCGCTCGTGAATATTTTTCGCTTTTAATTACGCGCAAGTTTTTCCCCAACTCCCCAACCTTCACCGGCGCGGGTACCCCTCTCGGACAGCTTGCCGCCTGTTTTGTCCTTCCAATCAGCGACGATATGGGACGCCGGCCAGATGGCATTTTCCAAACACTGCGCGACGCCGCGCTTATCCAGCAAACTGGCGGAGGAAATGGATTCTCCTTCTCGCGCCTTCGCCCAAAAGGCTCTCGGGTCAAATCCTCGGCCGGACAGGCCACCGGTCCGGTTGGGTTCCTGCGCGTCTACGATCATTCCTTCGGTGAAGTCGCCCAGGGCGGCTCGCGGCGCGGTGCAAACATGGCTGTACTGCGGGTAGACCATCCCGATATTGAAGAATTCGTGACCTGCAAAACCAACGAAAACCAGATTACCAACTTCAATATCTCAGTTGGCATCACCGACGCTTTTATGCAGGCTGTTGAAAACGATGAAATGTGGGAGCTTCGATTCCCGGACGTGCTTTCTCCGAAGTACCGCCAATTCAACGGCGTCCTTGAACAGACCGAACAAGCCGGTGTGCCTATCAAAACTTTTGCCAGAATGCGCGCCCGGGACCTTTTCCAAAAGATCGTCCAGCAGGCGCACCACAACGGCGAACCCGGCGTACTTTTTCTGGACGCAGCTAATCGCTCAAACCCCGTCCCCCATCTCTATCAGCTTGAAGCTACCAACCCCTGTGGTGAACAATGGCTTGGCCCGTATGAAAACTGTTGCCTGGGTTCTATCAACCTGGCTGAACACATGGGGCAAGACAATTCGGTTGATTGGGAAACGCTCCGGAAAAGCGTCGAACTCTCCACCCGCTTTCTTGATGATGTCGTGGACGCAAACCAATATGTTCCAGCCGTACCCCAGCTCAAAGAAGCTGCCAACCGCGCCCGCCGCATCGGGCTGGGAATTATGGGCCTGGCGGATTTGATGTACCATGTCGGGGTGCGCTACGGTTCCGAAGAAGGGCAAGAGTTCGCCGCGCAAGTGATGGAATTCGTTCGCTATTACTCCATGCTCACAAGCGTTGAGCTTGCCCAGCAGCGCGGCCCCTTCCCGGCCATACAGGACAGCATCTACGACCCCGCTGCACTGCAATGGCAGCCTCCCCGTCCACTCCAAGCCCACCAGCGCGACTGGGGTCGCCCTGAGCTTGATTGGGAGCATATTGTTGCAGGCATTCGGCAGCACGGTATCCGCAATGCCGCCCAAACCACTATCGCCCCCACCGGCACAATCGCAACTGTAGCCGGTTGTGAAGGCTATGGGTGTGAACCCGCCTTTGCACTGGCTTACATCCGCCATGTCAACGATAATGGCAAAGATCTGCAACTCAATTACACCAGCCCGCTCTTCCTCCAAGCGCTCGACAAAGCCGATGTTTCCCCTGAGACGCGCGAGCAAATTGTTCAAAAAGTCATGGCTGAAGGTGCCTGTCAGCACATCCCCGAAGTACCCAAAGCTGTACGCGAGGTCTTTGTTGTATCACACGATATTACCGCCGAAGAACACGTCCGCATGCAGGCTGCCCTGCAAGCCTTTGTTGACAACAGCCTCTCTAAAACAATCAACTTCCCCGAAACTGCCACCGTCGAAGATGTCTCTACCGCCTACCGGCTGGCGTGGAAGCTCGGCTGTAAAGGCATTACCGTCTACGTCACCGGCTCCCGTGAGAAAGTCGTCCTCGAAACCCATACCGTCGCCGCTCAAAAACAGGGCAAGGAAGAAGCTGTTCCAGCCGCTGAAGAAGAAAATCAGCTCCTTATTTGGGAAGATACCAAAAAACCCCGACCCCGCTCGCTGCCCGGCTACACCTATTCAATTGAGACTCCGCTCGGCAAAGCTTTTATTACCATCAATGAAAACGGTGATTCCCAGCCCTTTGAGGTATTTATTAACACCGCCAAGGCTGGCTCCGAAACTGCTGCCGTCTCCGAAGCCATCGGCCGCCTGATCTCTTACACACTGCGTGTCGCCTCGCCGCTTGAGCCGGCCCGCCGTCTGGTCGAAGTGCTGCACCAACTCTCCGGTATCGGAGGCGGGCGTTCGCTTGGTTTTGGCGCCAACCGCGTGCGCTCACTGCCCGATGGCGTTTCCCAGATACTTGAAAACTACCTCACCCAACGGAAAGAACGCCTTAAACATCAATCTCCAGCCCAGGGCAACGGCCATACCCCCACCAGCACGGCCTCACAAACCCAGCCCCACCCTGGTGAAGCCCCCCTCCTGCGCATCGGAGACCTCTGCCCCGAATGCGGCCAGGCTGCTGTCATCAACGAGGAAGGCTGCAAGAAGTGCTACGCTTGTGGTTATAGCGAGTGCTAAAATTTATTAATAGGGCGGGTTGCGCCAAACTTCTGCGTGCCCACCGGCTGACTGCTGATAAATACGGCTGCACCCGCC
Organism: Anaerolineaceae bacterium; assembly: GCA_020845515.1. Classification (GTDB taxonomy): domain Bacteria; phylum Chloroflexota; class Anaerolineae; order Anaerolineales; family Anaerolineaceae; genus Ch132. The sequence goes on from JADLFQ010000089.1 coordinate 8,484, forward strand.
TCATAAAGTCCTCTGACCATCTCTCATGCCTGCGCCTTGATTGGTTTTCAGTTTGTGCACCTAAAACCCAAGGCGCAATCCTTTACACCGCCGCATCTCCTGGCCGCCTTCCGTGTTTTATTGTAAAACAACCCTCTGTTTCAGGACCATAACCGCTCGGAAAATCCCGCCTAAGGAGCAGTCATGCCCCCAGTTGCAGTCATTACCGATACAGATTCGAGCCTACCCGCATCCATCGCAGCCCAATATGGCATTACACAGGTGCCAATCACCATCCATTTTGGCGACGAAATCCTTTCCGCCGGTGTAGAAATCGAGGATATCGCTCTCTTTGAGCGTATTGATCGAAGCGGGCGTTTGCCGACTACGTCCGCTCCGCCGCCCGGCGCCTTTAGCCTGGCATATCGCCAGGCTTTTAAAGATGGGGCAGAGTCCATCGTCTGCATTTGTGTCAGCAGCAAAATCAGCGCCACCTACAACGCCGCTCTTACCGCCTGCGAAGAATTCCCCGACCGCCAAATTACCGTAATCGATTCACTCACCGTCTCAATGGGTCAGGGCTTTATGGCTCTGGCCGCCGCTGAGGCAGCCCAATCCGGTGCAGCACACACCGAAGTTGTCGCCCGGGCGCAATCTGTAGGAGAGCGTATACACCTGTATGCCTCGCTCTCCACCCTCAAATACCTGGCAATGAGCGGTCGGGTAGGAAAGATAGCCGCAGGCATGGCAGGCATGCTTAACATTCAACCCATTCTTACCATCAAGGAAGGCAAGCTCGATATGCTTGAACGTGTCCGCACCCGTAAAGCCGCGATGAATCGCCTCGTCGAGCTGACCACACTTTCGCTCAAGGGCAGAGCCATAGAAAGGGTTGCTTTTATTCATGTCAACAACCCACGCGGCGCCGCTGAATTGCAAGCCATGCTCGCAGATCGAATACACATCCCCGCGCATACCCTCACGGTCTCATTTGGCCCCGGCCTTTCCGTGCATACAGGCAGTGGTATGGTAGGGGCGGCAATTATTGCAACGGATCAGTAAATCCCCCTTTATCAGGATATTATCCTCGATTCCCTTCCCGCGCCATTTTCATGTTCCCGCTTATCCGTTACTTGCTCTAGATCAACGTACACGCAGCCGCGATGCAGTATCCTGAGTTCAGGATGGCAAAAAGAATTCAGTTATTGCTGATTAACCCAACTAAAAGCATTGGCGGTGGTGGTTGTATTTCTGTATGTTTCATGGCCTTCCTTAATCTTAGAAAATACAGTGGTGATCAGGGAACCCAGGATAAGCACCCATTATGAGTTCTGTCGAATGATGAGTTCTGTCGAATGATGCCTTCTGCCAAAGTGTTCTCTTTGCCTTATGAACTTTCTCCGGAAAGCGGTTTATGACAGCCAGCAAACTCTACTTACCGTTGTTGAATGGGCTTCCACTGAAAGCAACAATCAATGAGAGCGCGGAGGAGGCAGATTTGGTTGCCCCTGAACCAACAGCCGCCTCAAGGGCAATATCTCAGTACCACACCCAGGTATTGACCAGTCGCCCAGGAATTTCCTGGGCAGTTTATTAGGAGGATAGACGATGGACACTTTACAATCCTCAATAGAGGTGTCAACTTCCACACGTTTGCTTGATAAATACTTGCTACCCAAAGTAGCTTTAACTGTAATCAGCATCGCTTCTTTTATTGGCATTTGGCTTACCATGACCACCCATAACGCAGGCACATGGTTGCAAGTGCTAACGCGTTGGCTGCATCTAATCAGCTTCGCGTTCTTAACAGGGGGAACCATGTGGAAAGGGTTGTTTGCACAGCCTGGAGATCTGCCCGAGCAGCGCCCATATTTTGCACGCTTTACAGCCGCGTCTTACGCTCGTTTTCGCACACTGATGCGATTCATTTTGCCGCTTTTTGTAGTGACGTCCGTTTACGATATATTTCGTTTTGCAGGCTGGAAAGTTGATAGTTGGCTGATTTTGATGGAAGCGGTTTTAGTGGCAGCTATCACTTTCACTGCGAGCTTCGATATTTTCAGGACCACAAAGAAAGACAACCCATTTCAAGAGCGCACCACCGCCCGCGTGCTGTTAGCTCTGCTATTGATAGATGCATTTGCAATAGCCGCATTCGATGTAAACCTGGCTCAAGGTGGGCGGACCTGGCCACTGTTAGTACGCGCCATTCATGTTGCCGCATTTGGCATGTGGTTTGGTGGAGCAGTATGGAACATCTTTATTACCGTGCCATCAGCGCGTGCCATCGTCTCCTTGCCAGTAGTTATTGCCGCCAGTCAGCAACTGGAGCGATTCCGGGTTGTCGTGCGCGTTATCCTGCCCACTCTAGTTATCACTGGGTTAATCCAGGCTTATCCCTACGTTGGATTGAGCTTGCGCGCTCTAACAACCTCCACCGTTGGGTTGCTGATCCTGGCAAAATTGGTCCTTATTCTCATTCTGATCGGCGTTTTCATCACCTGTCCGATGTGGCGGGCTTGCTCCCCCATTTCAGGAATGTGCAAGATTGACGATTTGTATCAAAAGAAAGCATAACCTATGGACATCCAACTGGCCCCAAAACAAACTTTAGACAATCGCGGCAGCAACTGTGCCGCTGGTTTTGTCAAACTCTTGGAGATAATGGAAAGTCTCGCACCCGGTGAAACTTTAGCTATTCTCAGTACCGATCCCGTCTCGCAGCGTGAACTAAACGAATGGGCAGGGCGCGCCGGGCATACGATCCTGAAGACGGAAAAAACCGGCCCGTTTTGGAAGCGCGAGTATCATTTCTTGATTCGAAAAGAAGCCAACACACCCTGATTCTTCTATTCTTTTAATGGAGGTTTATGATGAGTAGCAATAATGAACTAGATATAAGAAGTATTCCCCCCGCCAGACGACACCCTATGATCTTTGACCGGTTCGATAATTTGGCGAAGGGAGAAGATTTTGTTCTGATTAATGACCACGACCCCAAACCGCTCTACTACCAGTTTCAGGCAGAGCGTACTGGGGCGTTTGACTGGGAGTACCTGGAAGCAGGCCCTGAAGCCTGGCGGGTTCGGATCAGCCGAAAATAATCTCAAAAAGCCCCGACCAAATTTCTTTCTTTAGGGTGCTTATAAAAAACCCGTCTTAGACAAGAGTACTGAACAATCGCATTCAAGTTTTAACTGCCTTTTTAAAAGGCAGTTTTCTTTAAGGCGCAGGTCGCATTTTAGCTGCCTCACACAAAATACCATCAGTCGCAAAGCAATCTGAAATAAAATGCTTTTAAATTTCCCCCTGTTCAAAAAACTATCTCTCTGATATCATCACCTCCCGATTAAACCTCGGCGAAAGTTGCCGGGGTTATTTGTTCGAAATTTTTAACAGGCAAAATGTATGGAAACCGCAAGAAAAGATATTCGCAATATCGCCATCATCGCCCATGTTGATCACGGAAAAACAACTCTGGTGGATGGCTTGTTGAGGCAGGCACGAGTTTTTCGCGAAAACCAGCACGTTCAAGAACGCGTTATGGACTCAAACGACCTGGAACGCGAGCGTGGAATCACCATCCTCGCCAAGAACACCGCCATTCTCGTGCCACACCCTCGAACCGGAGAGACCATTAAGATCAATATTGTTGATACTCCCGGCCATGCCGATTTCGGCGGTGAGGTTGAACGCATCATGAATATGGTTGATGGCGTTCTGCTGCTTGTAGATGCCGCCGAAGGCCCCATGCCGCAAACCCGTTTTGTCCTTAAACAAGCCTTGAAACGTGGTATTGACGCGATCGTCGTTATCAACAAAATGGATCGCAAGGATGCTGAGCCTGACCGTGCTCTCAACCAGACGTTCGATCTATTTATCGAGCTGGGTGCCAATGATGGCCAAGCCGATTTTCCCATTATCTATGCGAACGCCATTACCGGACAAGCGGGCAACACGCCGGCGCTATCTCCTAATTTCCAGCCTTTGTTTGAGGCCATACTGGATCATATCCCGTGCCCTATGGTTGATCCGGACGCTCCTTTACAAATTCTTGTAACAAACCTGGGATACGATGAATACCGTGGCACTTTTGCCGTTGGCCGGATTCATAGTGGCGTTATTGAAGCCGGTCAGGCACTGGCACGGATCACCTTGGAGGGCGATATCCTGCCGGAACGTGCCCGTTATCTGTACACCCATCAGGGACTCGAACGCGTCGAGGTGGATAGAGCCGAAGCCGGTGAAATTGTGGCGATTGCCGGGTTGGAAGAAGTGGTTATCGGCGAAACATTGGCTTCTCCTGATGCACCAATAGCCCTCCCTCCCATCCAGGTGGAGGAACCCACCGTACGCATGACGTTTGGCGTCAATACCTCCCCCTTCGCAGGACGAGAAGGAAAATGGTCAACATCGCGCAAATTACGCGAGCGCTTGTTGAACGAACTGCGCAACAACGTCGCCTTGCGTGTCTCGGAGACCGAAAGCGCCGATACATTTGTCGTCGCAGGGCGGGGTGAGCTTCACCTTGCAATCCTCATTGAAAATATGCGCCGCGAGGGGTATGAATTTCAGGTCTCCCGCCCGGAAGCTATTTTTCATATCGGTGAGAACGGAGAAATGCTCGAGCCTTTTGAGGAGGTACACATCGAAACCAACCCTGAGACTGTTGGCACGGTCGTCGAGATGTTAGGGGTACGGCGCGGTAGGATGCTGGATATGAGCAACAATCCGGATGGAAGCGTACACCTTGCCTACCACGTACCAACGCGCGGCTTGCTTGGCTTTCGCTACCAGTTCTTGACACAGACGCGCGGCATGGGAGTGATGAACACCATTTTCAGTGGCTATGCCCCGCTGGCAGGATCAATCATCTCGCGCGCTACCAGTTCGGTCGTCGCCTGGGAATCAGGTGACACCACAACCTTTGGCCTCAAAAATGCTGAGGAGCGCGGCGTTCTCTTCGTTGGCGCCGGCGTTGCGGTATATGAGGGTATGGTCGTCGGTGAGACGCCCCGTCCCAGCGACTTGGTCGTTAATGTGTGCAAAAAGAAACATCTCACCAACATGCGCTCCTCAAACAAAGATATCGAAATCAGACTCACGCCACCTAAAGAGATGAGCCTGGATGAAGCCATCGAATATTTAGCTGAGGATGAATTATTAGAGGTGACGCCGCTCAATTTCCGTATTCGCAAACGCATTTTGAACACCGAAGAGCGCGGCAAACAGACCAAAAAGACACGTGAGTTGATCGAAAACAGCTAAGATTGGCAGTTCAAACCGCCTGGAATAGCCTCTCTCAATCCCCCCGCCGGTAGAGCAACGGATCCTAGAGAGCCTGCAAGACAAGTACAAACAGGAAAGCAGCAAAAATCTTTAAGCCATCACACGCCCCAGCGCGCAGCGCGAGTGGTTTGAAGTCTGTCTTCCTTTCTCCTAAACGAAAACAAGCCCATGGGAGGGCTTGCTTCGAAGCTGAAGAAGCCTGTAAATTCTAAATCGAGCGGCTAACGCGCAGCCGGCAGGGTATTGATAGGCGCTGGACCCGGGCGTAGCCGCTGTTCGCTTTGTCGTGCCATTTCGATAATATGGTGCATAACCGAACCTGCAACGCGGCGCACATACCCCCGATCTTCAACATCTCCCTGAAACCGCAGCGGTCTGCCAACCGTCATATTGTACGGCCCGTTCAAATACCAGCGTCCGTATTCAACCCGGCCTTTGACTGTAGAGCGAATTGAATGTATTCGTTCAAACGCCAGGTGAATTCCAACCGGAATAACCGGTGCTCCGCTCATCAGCGCCAGGCGGGCGACGCCAGTGTGCGCCTGGTGAAAACGGCCTTCCGCGGGGCTCAAGTCACCTTCCGGGAAGATCACAATGGACTTCCCCGCTGCCAGATAATCTAATGCAGACTGAATTGCGACTGCGCCTTCACCTGTCTTCACGGGGATATGACCTGAATGGCGCAAATAGGTGCCTAAAACCGGTACCTGAAACAAGAGGTCACTGATTAAGATAAAAACCTGGCAATGAGCAATTGAAGCAACAAAAAATGGATCCGTTGTGCTGGGGTGGTTGGCTGCAATGATTTTAGGGCCTTCCGGCATTTTTTCGTGCAGTTTGACGTCCATTTTTAACATGGTTCCAACATATGTTTTTACAACCGGCCAGGAAAACCAGTAAAGTTCTTTTGAGAACATAAGTAACCTCATCAAATTGTTTGGCGATATTCTGCAAATGCTTAAGCACCATAAGAATATCGTCTTCGTTTTTTTTCGAAATGAGCCTGGGGTAATAAGCTCCTTGTGCAATAAGGCATATTGCCGGCTTATTAAGTTTGAGTTTGACTATGCCTGAAGTAAGTAGCCCCACAACATTTAAAACCCCAGGAAGAGGAATAATGTGCGCATTGTATCTAAAGAACTTTAAGATATCGGTTAAAAGAGCATAAGAAAGCATGCGTAAGTACTGTAAAAAAATATCAGGCCAAGCCCGAATTAAGCGCGCGCATCCGGTTTATAATATTAAGTAAGCCTTGCAGCGATCGCACAGTGCGGGGTTTTCAGGCAGGGTCAGCAGTCTAAAACTAAAATACCAGGAGGAACAAATGATCAGCGTAAACCGGCAGTCGCTTAAAATTATCCAGGAACAAATTCTCCCCAACCCCGATTTGCTGAAGATTGACGTTAAAGTTCTTTCCAACGGCGCAACCGTCATTGATATGGGTCAGAAGGTTGAGGGAAGCTGGGAAGCCGGAAGACTATTCGCTCAAATAACACAGGGCGGTATCGTGGATGTAACTTTTGGCCATTTTCAATTGGGCGACTTCCTCCTCCCCTCGATCAATGTGTTATCACCCGATGCATTCATCTCCGGTTGGGTCTGTCAGCGACACGCCGAACCATTGCCCGGCTCTGACCACCAACCTATTCTCACTGGCCCTGCCAAAGCGCTTCTTTACCCACCTGATCTCAGCATAGTTTTCGCGGAATACAAAGACGACAGCCCAATCGCGGTCGCACCTTTACAAACCTCTGAGCCCATTACTGAGGAGATAACCGCATGGATTGCCGCTTCCTGCCGGGTTGATCCCAAGAACTTGTATGTGCTCGTAGCACCTTCCATGAGTCTGGTGTGCTCAATTCAGGTGGCAGCCCGCCCGATTGACAACCTCATGCACCGCCTTCAGGAAGAGAATTTCGATATCAAAACTGTCAGAGGTGCATTCTCCACCGCTCCGCTCCCGCCGCTCTCTCCAGATGAAATCGAAGCAATGGGCAGGATCAACGATGCTCTTTTGTACGGTGGACATGTATTCGTCTATGTCGAATCTACAGATGAAGAGATCAAGCGCATTCTGCCAAAATTAACCCTCGATTACACCGGACAGTATGGGAAGCTTTTCAAACAAATGTATATAGAAAACGACCAGGATTTCCATAAAATGGATCTGCGCGTTCATACAACCGCGTTAATTCAGGTCAACAACCTGAAAACAGGGCATACTTTCTCGACCGGTAAAATTGACCGGGAGATCTTATATAAATCATTTTTTGGGGGATAACTCCTCGCGAAACGAGAAGTGTAATTAAAAAATTGGTGGGGTAACAATCACCATAAATACAACTTCTTCATCGGAGATACAGCGGAAGTGTCTTAATATCACCCCCGTGAAGCAAATACTGTCTCCTGTGTACAGCGTATAATCCTGGTGCTCCAAACCGACCTCCAGTGTTCCTGAAAGAACATAAACACACTCATCCGTCGGGGATGGCAAATGCCTGGATAAATAAGTTTTTCCCGGTTCCAAATGGCCCAGGATAATTTCAATCTTATTCGCCAAGTTGGTGGCAATTACCTCATAGCGGATGTTAGAAAGTCCGGGAAGTGTTAACTGCATGCGGTTGCCAGCCCGAACAACCGGCTCGCGCCGCGGAGAGTCATTTAGAAAATAGAGAATGGAAACCCCCAGTGCTTCCGAAATCCGGCGCAAAGAATTGATGGAGGTGCTCACCAAACCGCGTTCCACCTGGCTGAGAAAAGAAGTGGTCAAATCCGTCCGGCGCGCCAGTTCAGAAAGGCTTAATCCTAAAATCTTTCTCTGTTCTCGAATGCGGCTTCCAATGGTAATGTCATCTTCGTGTGTTGGTTTGTCCATGGCCTTCTCCGTTATTTTAACCATGAATTAATATTATCAAAGATTTTCAATTACGAAAACACATACTTTCCCATCATAAATAAACACCCAAAAAATCGTCTCTCTTGTGTTCAGAGGATAGACAACAAATAAGCTGTCTGCCCATTTTGAAGTTTCAATGATAATCAGACAGCTTCTTTGTTTTTATCGTTTGGAAATGCGAGGAAAAAGCTCAATTTCCCCGAAAGACAAGAGGTCTATTCTTTTGCCCCGGACCCATTGCCCATGGGCGGTAAACCTTCCACCATATCTTCTAACATCTGCGTGGTTAAAGACTTGGGCCGTTCAATAGGTTTGCCAAAAATCCTTGACCAAACCGCGTGGGTGGTTATTCCCACCAACCGGCTGATCCCAAATAAAACTGTATAGAAATCAAATTGGGTAACACCGTAATGATGTTGTAGTGTCCCATTGATTGCGTCCACATTCGGATAGGGGTTCTTGGCTTTTCCCGTTTCCAGCAAAATCTCCGGGATCACATCGAGTCCCAGTTTTACCAGATACAGTAGTTCATCATCCGGCATATATTTTTCAGCAAATTCAAGTTGCGCAGTAAAACGCGGATCTGTCACTCGCAAGACGGCATGCCCATACCCCGGCACCACCTGTCCATTTGTTAAAATATCGCGCACGTACTGGGCAAATTCATCACGGTTGGGCAGCTTTCCAAAATGCTCATAAGTGTTCAGCAGCCAGCGGAGACATTCCTGGTTTGCCAGCCCGTGAAGCGGGCCTGCCAGACCGTTCAACCCGGCAGCCGAAGCCAGATAAATATCCGAAAGCGCCGAAGCAACCAAGTGAGAAGTGTGCGCACTGACATTCGCACCTTCATGATCAGAATGCAGTACAAAGAACAAACGGCACAAGTCCTGATACTCACGATGATCCCCTTTGCCAATCATATGAGCAAAATTCGCGCTCCAATCCAGATCAGGGTCGGGGGGAATGTAAACTCCATCTTGATATTTGTAATTGTAAATATACGCCCCAATACCCGGCAGCTTGGCAGTCATTTTCACGCCATCTTCCAGGTAGTATTCCCAATAGTCTTTTTTTGCCAATCCGTGGCTGTATTCAGTCGCAAAAACAGACTGGCTCTGAAGCGCCAGGATGGACTGAGAGAAAAGCGTCATCGCATGCGTACTGCGCGGCATCGCATGGATCACGTCGAACACGCAGCTCGGAATCTCACTGTTCGCCTTCCATTCCTGCTCCACCTCCAGCGCATCCTCCATGGTGGGCATATCATCTACCATAAGCAAATAGTATAGCCCGCCCATCATTGGATAAGCCGATCCTGGTACTTTGGGAAGCAAAGCCAGAGTTTCTGGAATTGTATATCCCCGCAGCCGGACGCCTTCCATGGGGTCAACATAAGAGATATCACTTACGCTGATCTGGACGCCCCGTATCCCGCCAAATATCTGTTCGACTGTCACCTCCCCTACTTTGAATGGCCCGAAATCCCTCTTCAGCCGATTGACTCGGTCTCGCCAGGCGGGTATTTTCTCTTTAATCCTTTCTTTCATTCCCATTGGGTACGCTCCTTGCGCAGTGTAGCTGCCAGACAACAGCAGTTCATCCGGGGATGTTATACAGTCCTCGGGGAGATGAGTTCCCGATATCCCATTTCCTCTGAAATTTCGCGGGCAACCCGCATAATCATTGTGCTATATTCTTCCATTTTCTCGAGGGTAAATCGCTGCCCTGGCCCAGAAATCGTCACAGCAGCAACCACCGCGCCGCTTTGATCAAAAATTGGCGCTGCCACACCTGAGGCGTCCACAAGCCACTCGCCCCGACTGGAAGCATACCCTTGCTTCCGGATGACTTCCAATTCAGCCAAAAGCTTTTCGCGATCAACAATTGTTTTCGGAGTGAGCGGCACCAGGTTTGTATTTGACAGGATTTCAGCACTCAGGTTCTGGGGTAAAAATGCCAGGAATACTTTTCCAGCCGAACCGGCGTAGAGCGGCAGCCGTCTTCCGACACGGGCAACGATCCGTACGCTTTGTGGGCTTTCCAGCCGCTCAATACACACCCTCTCAGTGCCATCTACAATATACAAACTGATCGTTTCCATTGTCGCATGATGTAATTCGTGCAAAAAAGGGAGCGCGATGGTACGAATATCGAGCGTAGATGTATATACCTCCGCCCAAACCAACGGGCGTGAACCCATTGAGTATAAAGACGTTACCGGGTTCTGACTTAAGATATTAAGTTCGCGCATTGCTTTCATTAAACGCCCCACTGCACTAGAGGACATCTGCACCCTGCGCGCCACCTCGCGAACACCCAAAGTTGGCTGATCAGTTGAAAAAACATCTAATATCGCCACCGCACGGGATAGTGTGCTAACTTTCGTTTCCGACATTTAGTGTCCCTTTATATGAGATGCTGTCCCATTTGCTGATTTACGTATTATAATAATCGTCATTAAAAATGTCAACCTTTTATGCCCGTTGATTTTCAAGTTACCACCAACAAAAGGAATTCGTCCATGTCATTTTTTCTCCCTTCCGATTACTCAATAACTACCGAAAATACCATTTGCATCTCAAATGGCAGAATCCACACACCCGATCACCCAGTCATTCCCTTTATCGAAGGTGATGGATCAGGACCCGACATCTGGCGGACAGCACAGCGTGTTTTTAACGCTACAGTCAAACAAGCCTATCAGGGAAAGAGAAAAATTAACTGGTTGGAAGTTTTTGCCGGAGAAAAAGCCTTTCACCGTTTTAACAACTGGCTGCCTCCGGAGACAATTTCAGCATTCGAAACCTATAAAATTGGCATCAAAGGCCCCCTGACAACCCCTGTGGGCGGCGGTATCCGCTCTCTGAATGTGGCTATGCGTAAGGCCCTTGACCTTTACGTGTGCCAGAGACCCGTGCGCTGGTTTGAAGGTACCCCCTCCCCTATGCGCCACCCGGAGAACGTTAATATGGTTGTCTTTCGTGAAAACACTGAAGACATTTATACCGGTATCGAATTCCAGGCTGGCGCAGAAAATAACAGGCAATTTCTTCAAATTTTGCAAGATGAATTTCCAGAAGAGTACAACCGTATTCGCTTTCCGGAAAGTTCTGGCATCAGCATCAAGCCTATCTCAAAACAAGGCACAGGACGCCTGGTACGTGCCGCCCTAAAGTGGGCACTCGACAATCAGCGCCGTTCTCTAACCCTGGTTCACAAGGGCAATATCATGAAGTATACCGAAGGCTCGTTTCGTAATTGGGGATATGACTTGGTGGAGGAAGAATTTGCCAGCAGAGTCTTCACCAGCCGGCAATGGGAGCAAATTAAAAGCACCCAGGGTGAAGAGGCGGCAAACCAGGAACAAAAACAGGCTCTATCTTCCGGCCTGCTATGGGTCAACGATATTATCACAGACGCGGCTTTTGAATCTGCCATCACCCGCCCACAAGACTTCGATGTACTCGCCACGACCAATCTTAACGGAGATTATCTCTCCGACGCGCTCGCTGCACTTGTGGGCGGTATTGGAATTGCCCCCGGCGCAAACATCAATTATGATAGCGGCGTGGCAATATTTGAGGCCACACACGGTACCGCGCCAAAATTTGCCGGCAAAGATGCAGTCAACCCCTCCTCTGTCATCTTGTCCGGCGAAATGATGCTGCGATATATGGGATGGAAGGAAGCAGCCGAGCTATTAATCACAGCTATTGAGGCGGTCATCTCTCGCCGGTTTTTTACCTTTGACCTCCACCACCAGGACCCCCAATCCACCCTTGTTAAAACTTCACAATTTGGGGATGAACTCATCACCTGGATACAAAATCAATAAAGTAGAAGGGCTAACCCCATGTCGGAAATTCTTAATGTACAAACAATTATCACCGTAGATAACAAACCCTATCACGTATATGCACTTAACCGCTGCCCAGGTGTAACCAAAGAGCAGCTCATGGCTCTGCCGTATGCCATTCGAATTTTACTGGAAGGCGCCATCCGCAACCATCTTCTTGGCAAAGTATCCGCAGAAGAAATTGCCGCCCTGTCAAACTGGTCGCCAACAGCCCGTACGGATTCTACGGTCTCATTTTTCCCTGGTCGCGTTCTCTTACAAGATTTTTCGGGCGTTCCGGTATTAAACGACCTGGCCGGTTTGCGAGCCGCTGTCGCCCAGCGTGGGGGCAACCCGCAAAGCGTCAACCCGGTCATCCCCGTAGACCTGGTTATAGACCACTCTGTACAGGTTGATTTTTTCGGAACACCCAAAGCGTTCCTCCAAAATACTGAGCTGGAGCTTGAACGCAATAAAGAACGTTACGCTTTCTTGCACTGGTGTCAGGCCGCTTTTAATAATTTGAGAGTCCTACCTCCTTCTTCCGGCATTGTCCATCAGGTTAACCTGGAATACCTTTCTCGGGTTGTACTGGAAAAAGAGGACAAAGAGGGAACGCTTCTTTATCCGGATACGGTCGTAGGGACCGACTCACATACCACCATGGTCAATGGGTTGGGGGTGTTGGGTTGGGGGGTTGGCGGCATTGAAGCTGTAGGAGCTATGCTGGGCGAACCTGTGGAATTCTTAATTCCTGAGGTCGTCGGGCTTCGCCTTACCGGCAAACTCCCAGAGGGAGCCACTCCCACCGATTTAACGCTGGCCGTGACACAACTACTCCGCCAGAATAACGTAGTGGAAAAATTTATCGAGGTCTTTGGGCCCGGACTTTCCACTTTAGATTTATCCGACCGCGCCATGGTTGCCAATATGGCGCCGGAAGGTGGGGCTACTACCATCTATTTCCCGGTTGATTCGCGCACCCTTGACTATCTCATGCTTACCCGAGGAGATCGTCATCTTGCCAACCTTGTTGAAGCTTATTATGAAACCCAGGGATTGTTCTGGAAACCCAACCTGCCAGAACCGCGCTACTCTTCCATTTTAGAACTGGATATGAGCACAATCGAAGCCAGCCTTGCAGGTCCCAAACGTCCTCAAGACCGTATACCGCTTTCCACTGTAAAAGAGAGTTTTCAGCGCACTTTGCAGGCGCCTAAAAATCAAAATGGATACGGGCTCAACCCATCTGAAACCGGCAAAAACGTAGAGATCAATCTTAGTGGCCGCACAAGTCGCTTGACTCATGGCGCCGTTGTGATTGCTTCTATCACCTCTTGCACCAATACTTCCAACCCCTATGTTATGGTCGCTGCCGGCCTGTTGGCGAAAAAAGCTGTCGAGAGAGGGCTTACTGTACCTCCTTACGTCAAAACCAGCTTTGCGCCAGGTTCCCGTGTAGTAACCGAATATCTGCAACAGGCCGGTCTTATGGCTCCGTTGGAGCAACTGGGCTTCCACCTTGTCGGGTATGGCTGTACCACCTGCATTGGCAATTCCGGCCCGCTCCCCGAAGAAATTACAAACGCGGTAAGCCGCGAGGAACTTGTAGTTGCGGCAGTACTTTCGGGTAACAGAAACTTTGAAGGGCGCGTCAGCCCCCAAACCCGGGCCAACTATCTCGCGTCCCCGCCTCTGGTTATCGCTTATGCGCTTGCAGGCAACGTTAATCTGGATCTCCTCAATGAGCCTGTCGGTAAAGGGAAAGACGGAAAGCCTGTTTTCCTGCGAGATCTCTGGCCATTATCGCAAGAGATAAATTCAGTCATCCAAACCATCATCCAGCCTGAGATGTACCAGAAAAACTATACTCGAATCTGGGAGGGGAATGCATACTGGGATCACTTGGTCAGCCCCGATACAGGGTTATATGCCTGGGACCCGAACTCAACTTATTTGCAACAGCCGCCTTTCTTCCAGGAAGAGGAAAAGAAAACATTGGCAATTGCCAACGCGCGCATATTGGCCCGGGTGGGCGATTCAATTACCACAGACCATATCTCGCCAGCCGGTACCATTGCAGCTTCCAGCCCAGCCGGGCAATATTTGCTTGCTTTGGGTGTGCCAGCAAAGGATTTCAACTCCTACGGCTCGCGGCGGGGCAATGACCAGGTCATGGTCAGGGGCACTCTGGCAAATATTCGCCTCAAAAATATGCTAACCCCCGGAGTTGAAGGGGGCATGACCGTCCATTTTCCGACAAACCAGATTATGTCCATCTACGATGCAGCAGTCAAATACCAACAAGAACAAACCCCGCTGATTATTCTGGCAGGCAAAGAGTATGGCACTGGTTCCAGCCGCGACTGGGCCGCGAAGGGCGTTTTACTTTTAGGCGTAAAAGCTATCCTGGCAGAATCATTTGAGAGAATTCACCGCTCCAACCTTGCCGGTATGGGAGTTCTTCCTTTGCAATTTTTAGATGGCCAGTCGGCCGC
>JADLFQ010000090.1 GCA_020845515.1 Anaerolineaceae bacterium
AAAAATCATTACCCGTATCTGGATATCTATTTTGAGAAGGCATATGGTTATGCAGTGTTCCCTACAGTAACAAAAGGGGGGATAGGCATAGGAGCCGCGCACGGCAATGGGGAGGTTTATGAAAAGGGAAAGTTCATTGGTACCGCGGATATGATACAGGTGACTTTGGGTGCACAATTTGGCGGACAACAATATAGCGAGATCGTTTTTTTTAAAGATAAAAATACCCTTGACGACTTCAAGGCGAACAAGGTTAAATTAGGGGCGCAAGCTTCCGCAATAGCCGCTACTGCCGGGGTTTCTGCTGATGCCGCTTACAGTGCGGGGGTTGCAATCGCTACCTTGTCGAAAGCAGGTTTCATGTACGAGGCATCGATAGGGGGGCAAAGATTTACTTTTGAACCAAAATAATATGTTTGATTCCAGTGTAAGTAATTTCTACCTGTCCAAATGCGAAGTATCTTCCAGTTTTTATGGGATTTCTTGTCAATATTCTGAGGCATATGATTTTTAACCATTTTTCACAAGGCAGTCTCTATGAGTAATCAACCGGACAAAATTATTTATTCCATGTACAAGGTAAGTAAAAATTATGAAAAGAAACCTGTGTTGAAGGATATCTCTCTTTCGTATTTTTACGGTGCCAAGATTGGTGTGCTGGGCTTAAACGGGTCAGGAAAGAGTTCACTTCTGCGCATCCTTGCCGGAGTAGATAAGGACTTTAACGGGCAGGTTACACCTTCGCCCGGCTATACGGTTGGGTTTTTGGAACAGGAGCCACACCTCGACGAGACAAAAACGGTACGCGAAATAGTGGAACAAGGAGTTCAGGAACTGGCAGATCTCCACAAAGAGTACAACCGGATCAACGAGCGATTTGCCGAACCGATGTCGGACGACGATATGAATAAACTGATCGAACGACAGGGGGAGGTGCAGGAAAAGATTGATGCTCTGGGTGCATGGGACTTGGATGCCCGCCTGGAAATGGCAATGGACGCCCTGCGTTGCCCGGAAGGAAATACGTCGGTAAAGGTCTTGTCCGGTGGAGAACGACGCCGTGTGGCGCTGTGCAGGTTATTACTTCAAAAACCAGACATTTTATTGCTGGACGAGCCGACAAACCACCTTGACGCCGAATCGGTTGCCTGGCTTGAGCACCACTTACAAGCTTATGAGGGAACAATCATCGCCGTAACTCACGATCGTTATTTTCTTGATAACGTAGCCGGCTGGATATTAGAGCTGGACAGGGGGTATGGAATTCCCTGGAAAGGAAATTATTCATCGTGGCTTGAGCAAAAGCAAAATAGGTTGCAGCAGGAAGAAAAGCAGGAGACCGAGCGACAAAAGACCCTGCAACGTGAACTTGAATGGATCAGGATGACTCCGAAGGGCAGACATGCAAAATCAAAGGCGCGCATTAAGTCATACGAATCACTGCTTGATCAACAGAGCGAAAGCCGGGTAAAGGACTTGGAAATCTACATCCCACCCGGCCCGCGATTGGGCAATATGGTCGTCGAGGCAGACAACGTCTCCAAATCGTATGGGGACAATGTTCTCGTAGAAGGAATGACGTTCTCCCTTCCCCGTGGAGGAATTGTTGGGATTATAGGACCGAATGGTGCCGGGAAAACCACACTGTTCCGCATGTTTACCCATCAGGAAAAACCGGATACAGGCTCGATCCGGGTAGGAGATTCAGTAAAACTTGCGTATGTTGATCAGAGTCGCACAACCCTTGACCCAAAAAAGACGATATGGGAGATAATTTCAGGGGGGCGTGATGTCATCAGACTTGGCAGCAGGGAAGTGAATTCCCGTGCTTATGTGGCGCGATTTAATTTTTCCGGTACAGACCAGCAAAAACCGGTGAATGCTCTTTCGGGCGGGGAACGGAACAGGGTTCATCTTGCCTGTATGCTGAAAGAGGGAGCCAATGTACTTCTGCTGGACGAACCTACAAACGATCTTGATGTGAATACCATGCGGGCATTGGAAGATGCCTTGGAAAATTTCTCCGGCTGTGTATTAGTAATCAGCCATGACCGCTGGTTTTTGGATCGCATTGCCACCCATATCCTTGCTTTCGAGGGTGACAGCAAGGTAGTCTGGTTTGAAGGAAACTATTCCGATTATGAGACGGACAGGAAAAAACGTCTTGGCGTAGCAGCAGACCAACCCCACCGTATTAAATACCGGCATTTGACAAGGATTTAATGTTGTGTAAAACATCCCAGAATACTCAGAATGCAACATCCGGGTGGACAAAATTATTTCCGGCAATGAATTTTCACCATGCGGTGAGAAAAGCTTCTTGCAGGTACAAAATTAATCCGATATTTTTTCAAAAATCTGTCTTTGTTCAGAGACTATAGTAAACTTCGGAAATAAGTGGACATGTACTGGTCTTTGCGAGCGATAGCGAAACGATCCCAGTATTAAGATTACTGCAGACAAGCGTACTCGCAATAACAACTTTCTTTCTGTGCTTACTATACGAATCAATTTTGTACGTTTAATCGTCCCTTCTTGTATTACACACACCCGAATAGTTCTCACTGATAGCTCACAATTTATAAAATGCGATATTTTACTAAAGGTTTTAATTTCAATATTTAAGACAAATCTTTTGTATCTTGGAAAATAATTTTATTTTCTGGATTGTGTTTTGCTCCTTCTTTCTTCTCAACACGTGTTTGTCGTAAAAGGCCTTTTGATTGTTATTTTAAAAAATTTTAGCAGGAGGAGATGGTGTATGGGTAAAGCTTATAAATTTTTGTGTACAGTTGT
>JADLFQ010000091.1 GCA_020845515.1 Anaerolineaceae bacterium
CGCCAACGGGTGAACCGAATCTACCGCCGAAAAATATCCTCCTACAGCTCCCCCTCCGCGCGAATATAGAATATAAAGATGAGGGTCATTGTCAATTCCCGGTGTCCATTCGCTGCCAAAAAATTCTCTGTTCTTTGGGTATGTGACGTTCTCAAAAGTCTCAACAAGGTTTTTTACATCACGAGCTTTTACCGTTACATCCTTTTCAACCCAGAAATAAACATGGGGTGTGATATATTGCAAAACCGCTGTAACCTGAAAGTTCTGATTCGTATCTGTGTTGGTAACCCAAAACTGCTCCTGATCTCCTATGGCATAAACCCTGGGTGGCTTAGGCATGGTTTCAGGAATATCACGCTTGTTTTCCAGCCGCAACGCCAGATCGCGCAAATCATTAATCGGAACAAGCGAGTTCTTCAATGTCTCAAGTGTTTCTGTTGCACCCGGTGATAAGGTCTCATCCCAGAAATAAACAGGCGGAGTCTCAAGTTGTCCGAAAGCCGGTGTGGCCAGGGCAATACCAGGGGTTGCAGCGGTATCCGAGCCCGTTTCTTCTGCGGTCCTAAAACCCAACCAGGAAAACCCGAATAAAATTCCGGAAAAAACTAAAACGCCGCAGCAGCATAAAGCCAGTACGGTCAAGATAATAATCAGTGGTCCTTTTTCTTTCATGTCAGTTCTCTTACTCCTGGGAAACAATTATACTGGCTGCTGTAGTCAATCCAAACAACAACCAGATATAAGGTAGAGCGAACGTATCTAAACTAAACCCTTCCACAACCAATGCAATGCAAGCGAAAACACCTGCCAACCCGATCGCTGAAATACTCTGCCGGGAGTGTTTTTCAAGGGAGTAAGTCATCATCCCTATATTGAACAGCCAGGCGAGAAAGAAGGAAAAACCAATAATGCCAGTTTCTGCAAGCAGCCGCACCCATAGGCACTTGATATTAAGTAAGGCGTCCGAGCGAAAAAGTAACTGCCGCACCTCAATCAGCCCCATCGCATAATTTGACAAATGCGCGGGCATATAAAACCCTGCATTACCCAGCCCAACACCCAGCCACGGGTATTGCGAAAAAATCCCCCACCCTGCCTGCCAATAAACCAGGCGGGCGGCAATATTGATCTGTCGTGCGTAGTATAAAACAGGGTCTTCCTGGCCGAAATCAAATTGAAAAAGTTTTGCCGTGCGAATATCCAGGTGGCTTAAAATCCACCCCACCCCAAGCGCAATCCCAAGATAGAGCAGGCCAAGACCGAGGAATACACCCAGTGTAACCATTCTTTGCCAGCGAAATGCAGTTTTCTCCGGCTGTATATTCTGCGGGATGATTTTCATGACAATCTTCCGGCTTGCCCATTGCGTAGCCCGCAGCAGCACAAATGCCAGCATCACCAAAAAAGCAATCAAACCGATGCGCGAAAGGGTCAACAACAAGATCGCCACACCACCTACGAGCAAGATATTCTCGAAGGTGAACCGGGATACCCGCCACGAATGCCATGAGAGTTTTTTGAGACTTGCTGCCAGCCAAAGTGGCAGAAATACCATATTCAACTGATGTGCAAGCCACGAAGGTTCAAGCGCAAAACCCAGCACCCGCTGCCGGTTAAGCGGCCCAGCAGAAAACAGTTCGTGGAAATCTCGCATCCATTGTGGATAACCAAAATTGGTATACCATGCTAAAGCCTGCGCGCCTGCCCAAACCAAAACCACACAACCAGTCCAATTTAACAGGCGGATCGTGAACGCCAGCCGCTCCTGCTTTGCCGGCCATAGTGAAAAGGCAAAATAAAAAGCAGCGCCAATTACCAACGTAACCAATGCTGAAAACTGCGAGAAAATCGGGTTTAATCCCTTTTCATCCGGAATGACATAAAAATTGGATGTCAAGGTAGCTGTTATCGCTACAGCCACAAAGCCCAAAAAAGGCGCTGTCACTTTGGGGAAAAAACCCCCATGTCGTACAAAAGGCAAAAACCACACGAGTCCGAACCCGAATAACAGCAATGCGGAGGGTGCAGCCACCGAATCCGATCGCACAAGTCTGATAATCAGCGGCATGCTGGTAATTGGCAGCAAGAGAATCAACGCTGCCCAAATCCATTTCTCCGCCCAGGGTGCAGTTGACTTCATCTTGCCCTGTTAGATCGAAGCCTGTCTGTCCATCCTGTGAAGGAGATAAGCGCCCCCGCCAAAAATCCAATCAGGCTTCCTATCAGGATCAAACTTCCTCGCTGGAAAACGACGGCTTTATCGGGCGTCTCCGGAATACTGGTCAGGAGCACTGTCGTACCCGGCAAAATGCCCAAACTAGCCTCTTTCTCCGCTGCAGCGGCAGTTCCGGCCTCGTTAAATTCCGTCAGCAATTCCTCCAGATTTTTTGGATCACAAGTTCCGGCCACAGGGCCTGAAACCACCGCATATTGAAGACAGCTCGCAAGCGAGTCAAGATAGCGCTGCAAGCGGCTGGCGTTTTCCGCATGAGCAATGGACGCGTTTATCTGCAAATAGGCTTGTTCTGTCCAGATAGTAGCAATCTTCGCTGCAGCAGATGCATCAGTATGCCGGATTGTCAAAACCCATTGGTGTTGTCTTCGGTCTGCCGATGCAATTTCTTTAAAAGCTGCTTCATCCAGGTCAATTTGCTCTTCATCAGTTCCTTGTACTACTGCAGAAAGCACGGTAGGCGAAAAAAGGGCGTCCCCCACCATCCCAAAAACCTGGTCTTCCTCAATATCAGTAAGCGAGCCCATGCGCGTAAAATCAATCCCAATTGATAAAACCCCCTGCGCTTGGTAGAGAGGGGTGCGCTGAGAGAAAACAATCTCTCCCAAAATTGCTCCAGCTAAGGCCGCGAGCACCGGAGCCCACCAATTTCGGATGGAACGTCTGTATATTAATTCGATAGGGAATCCGGGCGACATCTAGACAAAGCTCTCCATTTTGTTGTTCAACCTCTCTGGTCAAAATTATACCGTAACCATTGTTCTAAAGCCTTATAACCGGCAACCTCGTCAGTAGATCCTCTTCCCAACACCTGGCATAAAAAATCCTCCGTCATTCAACGGAGGATAGAAAGTCCATATATGAGGCAAATGTTATTGCTGGTTAAAATTGATCACGATCAGGTTTCGAGAGCAATCAGCAAAAGTAGAAAAAGAAAATGGGTTAGTCATGGGGACACCAGCAAGATCATACAATGTTATTGAAACGGAATTCAAAGAGCCGGCCACGCCGCTGCCCAGTTGAATCTCGTAACCGCCAGGACCATAGGCATTGTTGAGTCCGGTTAAGCCTATCCCTTCCACAGGGGCGTTATTGATTATCCCTTCCACAACAACAACCATATTCAGAATGGGACCTCCCGCCCGGTTGAACACCTGCCCAGCAACCCCCATCCAGTTACATCCTGCCTCAGGGTGGGAAAAGTTCTGCAGATATGCAGGCGTACTCGGTTGAATGGAATAGGGCAGAATAACCAGCGTCGGCGTTCTCGTCAATGTAGGTAAAGGCGTCTGGGTTGGGGTTGTTGTTTGGGTGGGCGTATTCGTAAAAGTTGTAGTCGCCGTAAATGTCGCTGTCCTTGTCATCGTCGGCGTCACCGTAGGAGAAAACGTCCACGTAGATGTTGGGGTAATCGGTGTTCTTGTTGCCGTTAGCAAAATGGGCGGTTTTTCAGTAGCGTCCACCTGTGTCGGGACGCCCACAGGCCAGGTTGGGCAGACAGGCTGCGGGCACACAGGTTGAGGGCAAACAGGCTGAGGGCAGGAAGGGCATGGATCAGGGCAGGTGGAAACGATCAGAGGTTGTACTTGCACGGGCTCTGCTGCATCGCTTACCCGCACAATCCGATAAGGGAAGGCAGAGCATGACGTCAGAAATATCAAAAAGAACAACCCCGATATTTTCCGCAGCATCAAAACCTCCCTTGAAAATTTAATTTTTCTATCGAGATTATAACATTGTAATTTAAAGGACGCCTCTTAATTTTTCAGAGGTCTTTTGAATTTTTCCAGGGGAGTTCTCATCTGCTCGACGCGAGAATGTGACAAGCAGTCTTAATAGGCGCCTTTTCCCCGCAATACGGCGGAAAGCGTCTTCATCAGGATTTGAAAATCTAACCAAATAGAGTAGTTCTGTACATAGTACAGATCTTCTTCGGTATGCAAATGCATGGGTTTATCGCTTCTCTCGTGCACCTGCCACCACCCCGTAATCCCTTGCGGCACAGTAAACCGTTTTCGCTGCCAGGGCGCGTATTTCTCTACCAAGGTGGGTAACTCCGGGCGAGGGCCAACCAGACTCATTTCCCCTCGGATCACGTTCCAAATTTGCGGAAGCTCATCCAGACTTGTTTTGCGAAGAAACGCGCCAAAGCGTGTGATACGGGGGTCATTTGGCGTCTTGTAAACTGGTCTTCCTAGTTCGTCCAAGTAAAATGGCTGGTTGACCATTCGATCTGCACCCTGTACCATTGTCCGGAATTTGTGCATCATAAAAAGTTTTCCGTTCTCCCCCACACGCTTTGCCCGGTAGAGAACAGGTCCTCCTGAATCCAGGCGGATTAACATGGCAACTACTCCCATAACAGGCAGCAGAAAGGGAATCATTAAGCCGGAAACAACCAGATCAAAAGCTCGTTTACCAATGCGTTGGTATTCTGTCAAAGCCGGGGCGCGCAGGTCTAACATGGGAATACCAGCAAACTCTTCCACAGAAGCTTTGTGCAGCGTCAGCGAAAAATAATCCGGGATAATCCATACCCGTACAGGCAAATCGTGCAAGTCACTGACCACTCGGTTTAGTTTCGTATCCGCTGAGCGCGGAAGAGCAATCACAACATCTTCGATCTCCTGCCGCATGACAATTTCATGCACTTCATGCAGCTTTCCTAAAACTCTCGTCCGGTCATTTTGTTTGTCGGTATCATCATCCAAAAAACCTGCCAGAGTTAAACCCGCATTTGGCTGCTCCCGAATTTGTTCCGCCAGCCTCTGTCCGATACTGCCCGCACCCAGAATCAAAACGCGCCGCGACCGAAAACGGTTCAAAGGTTTCAGGCGCATTGCACTCCGGTACCCAATACGCCATGCCGCCATAAGAGCAAAGCCTGCAAGAACAAAGCTAAAAAACAAAAACCGGGATACATCGCGATAAGAAAGATAAAGCACCCCAGCCATCGAAATCGTAGCCAGGCAAGACCCCAACGCTAGGCTGCCAAGTTCATCAACTGCGCGCAGGTTTTTCCGCCCATCGTACAAAGAAAACACGATTAACACCGCAACCCATAGAAGGGGAAACACCAGATACAGAAACCACGGCAAAGAAACCCTGCCCGTAACCGATTTTACAAAAGAAATCCCGTTCAGCAATGGACGGGCTTCGACTGCCAAAAGCAAAGTTGTCCCAATCAGCAAAAAATCCAGGTACATGGAAAAAACGGCAAAGTTGGCAGAAAACCTTCTAAACATTTTCCCTATCCTTTATAGGATCTTATCCCCAGTGCCTCAAGCAAAACCAGGAAGATGAACCTGGGATACCCCAGCACATATCGTCTCCACAATCGTCGAGGTTCTTTGAGCAAACGGTATAGCCATTCCATACCTATTTTCTGCATCCAGCGAGGCGCTTGGGGTTTGCATCCAGATAGAAAATCAAATGCAGCCCCCACCCCCACCATCACAGGTATATCGAGTGTATTTACCCATTCCGACATCCAGCGTTCCTGTTTCGGCGAGCCTAAGCCAACCCACAGAATATCTGGCCGTGCTGCTTTTATCCGTGCTGCAAAAGTGGTTTTTTCTTCCCCGCTCAGCTCCCGATATGGGGGCGACTCTACACCTGCGAATCTCAAGCCCGGAAATTCTCTTTTCAATTTTGCGGCCAGTTCCAGCCCCGCTTCAGGAGTAGAACCGTAAAAATAATGTCTCCAGCCCGGGTCAAGGCCCAAGCGACAGGCTGCCAGCAAAAGATCAGGGCCATAGACCCGCTCAACTTTTTTATGCCCCCGGGCTCGCAAAAGCCACACGATCGCCATGCCATCCGGCGTGGACAACCCGCTGGTATTAAAAGCTGGGCGCAAGGCAGGGTCATCAACACACTCCATTACAGAATGAGCTGGGATGCAGCAAACATAATGCGGTTTCTTTTCGGAAATCCAGTTTTGAAATATTGAAAGTGTCCCTTCCATCGTCAAGGCATGCACACGCACGCCCAGGATATCCGCATACTGAACGGAGTTGTCATCTTCCATGAATTTAGAGCTATCCGGGGAAGGCCGATTTCTCATCCTTCATTTCCTTCAGCACTTCCTGAACAATCTGCATTATGCTTTCATAGGCTTGAGGACCGGAATAAAGGGCATCGTAAGTTTGTCTCGCTTGCAGTCGCATTTGTGTGCAGACAACATCATTATTGAACAGTTCCACTGCAAGTTCTGCAAGTCTTATGCCATCTCCTGCCGGAAACAAGAAACCGTTCTTTCCGTGCTCAACCATGCCGGCCATCGCGCCAAGATTGCTGGCGATCACCGGTGTACCGGCAGCAAAAGCTTCAATAATCGTACGCGGCATACCCTCATACCAAGTAGAGGGAAAGACTACAAATTTTGCCTGCCGGATCATCTTTTGAGTCACTTCTTGGGTCAAGGTTCCGGTTGTTTCAAGATTCGGTTGCAATCTTGCCCTCTCCCGAACAGCTTCCGAGAGCGGGCCATCCCCAACGAGGATTAATTTTTTGTCCCGCGGCATTTTCGCCCAGGCATCCAGTAAAGTTTTTACTCCTTTTTCGAGTGACAGTCTGCCTACAAAGAGCGCATATTGGCCCTCTCCGTTCCCAATGCCGGGGTCGGGATAAATATAATTGGGCCGAATAGCAATTTTATCGGAGGAAATACCTCCCGCTATAAGCTTTTCTTTTGCCAGTTTTGTTAGCACAACGTACCGCTGAACTTTTCGGTTCCAGGTGTTCAAAAAACGATGGACTGCCAACATAGCTGCAACCACCAAACTGGCGCTGTGAGATTCCCGGTAGCAGGCATGATAAACCCCCGGCCAGGGAATGGTTCTGCCAACGCAATCCTCGCAGATCCTGTCTTTCCGCAGAAGGTATGCATTCAGGCAAACCAGCCGGTAATTGCGGATAAACTGGATGACAGGGACGCCCTCCCTGGCGGCAGCGTAATAGACTGAGGGAGAAATTAATGGAAAAAAATTCTGCACCAAAAGAATGTCGTAAGGTGTTTCTTTTAAAATTTCTCGGGTTCGACAATAGGTCTCATGAGACCAAATTGTACGAAGAGCGGTCTTTATTCTCCCCAACCCCGCAATGCGGCGGTTGTCCTCAACCATCTCGTCCACCAAATGCCCAAAAGAGCGCAGCAAGGCAACCTCAGCCAAATGGCTGACATCTTCACCACCCCCCAAGAGATACCGGTTGTGTACAGTAAGAATACGCATTCTACTTATTGAAAACTCCTCTTTGTAAACTGGGAGAATGGTTCATAATCTGGAATTGCAGCTTTCAATTCCCGCATACATTGCTCGGAACGTTCGATCTCTCCAATTTTTTCATACCAATTGGCAAGTTGGTACAAACGGTCCCCCCAATTATCAGTGATTTTAATCAATCGAATTTGCGGGACCCATTCCATAGCCATTGAAATCCGCCGGAACATCAACGCAGTGTACATGGATTTTCCGAAAGAGCCTGGCCCATAAATGCCCTGGTGCCGGATACCATTCAGCGCATCTTCGCCCTGGTTTACTGCTTCCTGATAGTTACCTTTTCCAGCTGCCAGAACCGCTCTAAGCCAGATTAATTCCAGAAGCTGCGTATCAGACTGGATATACGCAAGCTCTGCCTTTTGAAGTATATGCTCCGCCTCTTCAACCCTTCCCTGTTGAAGGAAACTCTCCGCAAGGGGGATATAAGAGGAGGCTACATCAGGGTTTAAAGCAACCTGCTCCTCCAGCCAGGAAAGGGAAGGTGTTTCGCCCTTCGGTCGCTCTGCTCTCCACTCCGTGAGGACTCGATGGCGGAAGGTGTTCTCCCGCCAGAAATATGCATCAGCCCAATTGGGTTGCAGTTCCAACGCCTTTTGGTAAGAACTGGCGGCAAACGCATGATCGCCTTGGAGTTCCGCGGTCTCACCCAGGTTCAGTAAAATCACTGCCGAAAGAGGTGCTTTTTCCAACGCTCTTTCAAATTGGGACCGCGCCTGAAACAAATCGCCGTCCTCGCGGTACAAAGCCGCCAGATTGGTCTGATGCAATACCCAATATGGGTCAATCTGAACAGCCCTTTGAAAGGCTTGAATAGCACGATCCATTGCACCGGTTCGTCCTTCAAAAGCAAGCTGGCTTTCCGCGAGCCCAAGCTGCTGCCAGGCAACCGCCAATTTAGGGTCGCGGCGGGTGGCTTTCTCCAAAAAGCTGCTGGCTTCCTCCCACCGGTTTAAACTGGCAGCCCGCACCCCGCTTTCCAGCGGGCTATTTTGCCAGATATTCACCCAGCCTAGCAAGATTACAGTTACCATGACCAAAACAGACAGCATTGAAGTTTTTTTTACCTTCGGTTCTGGCCGAATAACCACCCCTAGCAATATAGCCATCGTCCACGCACTGGTTGGGATAGTGTGGTGAACACTATCCAGTAATCCATGCACCAGAAACGCCGTCAAAGCAGCCAGCGCACCAGTGGCTAAAATTTTTTCTCTTTGCGGCGAAAAACGAAGTTTTTTAACAAGGCCAATAACAACTGCAAAGATCAACCAGACAAACGTTGCTACTCCAAGGATTCCGCTTCCGCTCAGTATATCCAGATAAATGTTATGGGCGTATACAAAGAACTCGTGCGGGGGGACAGAACGCACTTGGATATATTGGCTAATATAGGTAAAAGGGCCTTCTCCTAACCAGGGCGAACGCAAAAAGCCTTTCCATGCCGGGAGCCACAGGTAGGAGCGGGCGCCAATCAAGGAATTGGTATGTGTGGGGTGTAGTGCTTGCCGGTATAAAACAAACAATGCAATCCCACTAAAAAGCACCGCGCTGACCCCCAAACCAGCGGTCAGAAGTTTATTTTTTTGAGCGCGCCGTATCACTGAGATAACTCTCTCCCGGTTCTGTGCGACGAGTAAGCCGGTGAGACACACTAAACCGGCCGCAGTACCCAGCCAGCCCCCACGCGAAGAGGTCAAATAAATCAAGCCAATATCGGAAAGAATAAAAACCGACAGCATAAGCCGCACACTCATCTTCAGCCTTGTGAAAAATACCGCACCTGCAAACATCAGCAAGACATTCAATAAAACCCCAAAAAAGTTCGGCAGCGGCAGCCGGTAATTGATGCTGGGCAGGGCAATACCGGAAGCGTGAACCCACTGAATTACCCAACGAACTGCCTCCAGCCACGCGAAAACCATAATAATGCTTCCCACAATAAAAACTGTTTGGAGGACAAGTCTCTGCGACAAACCGCGCCTAGTCAAGTCGCCAACCGCCAAAAATAGTAGCAGTGATATCCCCACCAGCCACAGTTCAGAAAAGGAGCGGCGCGGGTCAATTGACGTCAACGAAGTGAGCAACAAAATGCCGGCACAAACAATCAAAGGCAGTTCCAAAGGATTCCGCCGGGGGAACCCGGCAATAAGCCAGTAGATACCCAAAAGAGTAAATAAACAGGCGCTGATTGTTAAAATGACTTCATTAACAAGTCCATTATGTGTACTGGCAAACAAAAGCAGATAACTCATCAGAATAATGAGCAAACTTTGTTGGATAAGAAATCGCCAATTGATCTTTTGTAACTGGGTTTGATCCATAAGCAACCACCCGGAAAGTTTAAGCAAATCTAAAAACAGATCTTAAAATGATTATACGGTATAGCCAGGATCAAGAGATTTACAAATAAGAAAGGCCTTTCCGCCAGCAGAAAGTTACCGTTATCGCAACTATACTTTTCTGGAATATAATCGAAGGAGCAGTAGCGAAAGATTTCTTAACTGAGGCAATAAACTATGAAACAACTCCTGCAATACATGCGTAATGGGGAAACTGTTATCGTCAACTCTCCAATCCCAGCCGTCCGCCCTGGCACAGCGCTCGTCAAGACTGCCGCCTCTTTGGTTTCAGCGGGGACAGAGCGCATGGTTGTAGAATTCGCAGAAAAATCACTATTAGGAAAAGCTCAAGCCAGGCCCGACCTCGTCCACCAGATGCTTAACAAAGTCAAAAACGAGGGCCTCCTGCCAACCTTGGAAGCCACATTTAACCGTCTAGGGCAACCAATGCCCCTGGGGTATTCATCTGCAGGGACCGTTGTCGCCGTAGGGGAAGGGCTAAGTGGCATCCAACCCGGACACCGCGTAGCCTGCGCCGGTGGTGGTTTTGCAGTACATGCCGAATATGCGGTTGTTCCAAAGAATCTCCTAACACCATTACCGGATCAGGTGGACTTTGAAAGCGCCGCGTTCGCAACCCTCGGCGCCATCTCACTGCATGGCTTCCGTTTAGCAAAACCGCAGATCGGCTCCTCAGTCGCTGTGATTGGACTCGGACTATTAGGCTTGCTGGCTGCAGGAATTGCCCGTGCATCCGGTTGCCAGGTATTTGGGATAGATATGAATCATAACCGCGTTGCATTCGCTCGCCTGCTGGGGATCACCGCATGTTTGCGATCAGAAGCGGAAACCCTTGCACCTTCCTTCACCCAAAATCATGGCTATGATGCTGTATTGATCTGTGCCGATACCTCCTCCAGCGATCCGGTTATTCTGGCAGGCGAACTCGCCAGGGATAAAGGCGAAGTGGTTGCTATTGGTGCTGTGGGCTTACAATTGCCGCGGAAGGTGTACTACGAAAAAGAGCTGAATTTCCAAGTTTCCCGATCGTACGGCCCGGGGCGTTACGACATAAATTATGAAGAAAAGGGCAACGACTACCCGTATGGTTTTGTCCGCTGGACTGAGAACAGAAATATTGAAACATTTGTTGAACTAATGGCAAAGCAACTGGTGGATGTCCACCCGCTTATCACCCACCGGTTTGCCATAGAAGACGCGCCGCAAGCTTATGAATTAATCACCGGCAAAATACCCGAACCCTACCTTGGCATTCTCCTGACCTATCCAGAGGCTCCAATCGAAGAGGAAGGACGAATTTTAATTAATCTGCCAACCCCCCATGCAGGCGAAAAAAGCCTATCTCTAGGGGTATTGGGTGCTGGCAACTACGCTCGCGCGGTTTTCCTGCCACTGATTTCAAAAACAGCAGGCGTTCACAACCACAGTATCGCTTCCATAACGGGGATGAACGCCGCCCATGCTGCTCGAAAATACGGATTCCAATATGCTCTTTCTGAAGAGGATCAAGTCTTAAGCTCTCCAGAGATCAATGTCGTCGCCATCCTCACTCAGCACCAGCATCACGCGCGTCAAGTTTGTACAGCACTCGCTAGCGGAAAAAATGTTTACTGTGAAAAACCGCTGGCATTGAATCGGCGAGAATTAGAAGAAATCTTCCAAATTCTTGATCAGCCTGGCGTGCCGCTCCTGACTGTAGGGTTCAACCGTCGTTTTTCCCCGCTAAGCACCCGCCTGAAAGAAATTATTGGGAGAAGTCCGGAACCGATTAATATCCATTATCGCGTCAACGCTGGTTTTCTCCCAAAAGACCATTGGCTGCATGACCCGCAAAAGGGTGGCGGCCGAATTATCGGGGAGGCGTGCCATTTTATTGACTACATGATTGATCTTACCAACCAACTTCCCACACAAGTGTTCGCCCAATCTTTGCCGGATGCAGGTAAATACCATCAGGATAATGTAACTGCCGTACTCACTTTTGCCAACGGTTCGCTGGGAACGCTGCAATACCTGGCAAACGGCGACAAAAGCTGCCCCAAAGAACGCATTGAAGTCTTTACAGCCGGGGAAATCGCCATTTTGGATGATTTTCGCTCACTAGAATGGGTTGCCCAAGGCCAAAAGAAGCGCACCCGTTCGTGGTTCAAACAAGATAAAGGCCACACAGCCTCATGGGCAGCTTTTCTTAAAGCTATCCGAGAGCCTCTGCCACCGCCTATTCCTTATGTCCAGCTTTGGGCAGGTGCTGTTGCCTCGTTCGCGGTCATGGAATCGCTGCGCACCGGCTCTCCCGTCCACCTTCCTAAAATTCTTACAGAATCATAAAGGCTGTAAACACCGTTCGTAAGAAGAGAAAAGCTGCCCGGATGAAACTCACCAAAAAAACATACTATCTTCTCAAAGAACTGGGCGGCCGTTCTTTGTTCTTGTACGGAGTATATCGCCTTGCCCTGAAGAGCGGTTTTTTTCAAGCAATCGGACGACCAAAGCAAAGACCTGCAAACCCACATATCAAACCCTCTGAGCGGTTCAGCGGCTTCGGTATTTCCTTCCCGGAAAGCAATGCTCTGCAAAATTTGTTTCCAGAGAATATTCATGAAGTGCTTGAAGAAGCAGAGAATATTCTAGGAAGCCGTTTCAGGCCATATGGTGGCAATATTGACAAAATAAATCTTTGCCCTCCCATCAGCCAGCACTGGTCTCGCATTTCTGACAAACCTGCCCAGGGTGCAGATATTAAGGACACTTGGGAGCCAGCTCGCTTTGCTTGGATTTATCCGCTCTGCCGCGCCTATGCCTTCACAGGTGATGAAAAATACCCGGAAAAATTCTGGCAGCTTGCCGAAGAATTTATCCACTGCAACCCGATCAACCGCGGTGCAAATTGGGCATCTGCGCAGGAAGTCGCTATACGCATAATCGCTTTTACTTTCGCAGGCTGCATCTTGCTTCGCTCACCGGCTTCTTCTGAAGAGCGCCTAAATTTACTGCTTGACTCCGTTTTCGAGCATGCTTCCCGCATCCCGCTCACGCTATTCTACGCCCGCGCTCAAAATAACAATCACCTGCTGGTCGAGGCGGCAGGCCTGCTTACCGCGGGCATTCTTTTTTTTGATTTAAGTGTTGGGCAAAAATGGTTCCAATTGGGATGGAAATGGTTCCACTCCGCTATTACGGAACAGATATCCGATCAAGGAGTTTATATTCAACAGAGCACAAATTATCACCGTTTGATGCTGCAAACTTCCGCCTGGGTCTACCAGCTTTCCAACCAGCAAAACATGCCGTTCCCGGACAAATCCCTCGAAAAGCTCAGCCAGGCCGTCTTATGGTTGGCCGCGCAAATAGATATTTTGTCTGGAAAAGCGCCCAACCTCGGGCACAACGACGGTGCTTATCTGATGCCGCTCGGCGGCGACTTTACAGATTACCGCCCCACAATCCAAACTGTCAGCCGTCTTTTTCTGGGAAGATCTGCTTTTCCCGCCGGGCACTGGGATGAAAATTCTTTCTGGCTTGGCATTCCATCAGCATCGTCAAGCTGTCCTTCCCTCGATCTTCCCATCGGAAGTCCTGCCGTACATAAATTAGGCAGCCCAATCACTTGGGCGACTCTGCGCGCCGAAAAATTCTTTGGCAGACCAGCCCATGCCGATCAGCTCCATGTAGATATATGGTGGCACGGAAAGAATATCGCGCTCGACCCCGGCACATACCGGTATACCGCACCGCCGCCCTTCGATAACACTTTGGCAGGCACCAGTGTCCATAACACGCTGAATATTGAACAACAGGATCAGATGGTAAAAGCGGGCCGTTTTTTGTGGCTTCGCCGCGCCCAAGCCGAAATTGTCCAAAACCTGCCCGCTGACACACCCCACCGTGTAGCGGCCCAACACAACGGTTACCATTCATTGGGCTTCATCCATCAGCGCGAATTATGTTGGGACGGACAGAATACTTGGGAGATTATTGATCAAGTCATTCCGGAAACAAAGCACAACCATTTCTGTTCTTTTGCAATCCAGTGGCTGCTTCCAGACTGGCCCTGGACTCTCACCGGTCAACAATTGCGTATTCAACTTCCTTTTGGCGCGGCTGCTGTTGCTGTTCACCCAGTGGAAGGAGAAATCACTGAGATCACACCTCAGGTTGTACGCGCCGGAGAATTGGTCGCCGGTCACGGGGATTGGCAGCCATTTTGGGGCTGGACATCCCCTACTTATGGACAATTATCCCCTGCTCTTTCCTTTCGGATTGAATTTAAAGCACGCCCACCCGTAAAAATCTCATCCATCTGGACATTAGAAGAGAATCCCTCGTGAGGCCGTAACGTAAACCATGCACATTCTAATTATCCATCAGGCTTTCGCGGGGTTAGACGAACCCGGCGGCACCCGCCACATCGAAATCGCGCGCTGGCTGGTCAACGCTGGCAATCGTGTAACCATCATCGCCAGCCCGGTCAGTTACCTGACCGGAAAATCAGGCAAGTCTGGAGGAAAAATCTTTCAACGCGAAATCCCGCAGCCCGGCTTGGAGATTCTACGATCTTATACTTTTGCAGCCATTCATCGCAGTTTCCTTCATCGCCTGCTGGGTTTTTTTAGTTTTATGCTCTCTTCCTTGATTACAGGTTTGCAAGTGAAAAACATTGATCTGGTGTGGGGTACTTCTCCACCCCTCTTTCAGGTCATTTCTGCCTGGTTTCTAGCCCGCATTAAACGGGTTCCACTCCTCTTCGAAGTCCGTGATCTATGGCCTGCTTTTGCGATTGCCATTGGCGTATTGAAAAACCCCCTTCTCATCGCCGCCTCTGAATGGTTGGAGCAATTTCTTTATCACCAGGCGGATTGTGTCGTCGTCAATTCTCCCGGCTTCATCCAGCATGTTTCCCAACGCGGTGCAAAGTACGTAGAGCTTGTTCCCAATGGCGTGGATCCAACGATGTTTGATCCCCAACAGGATGGGAGTAATTTTCGCCAACAGCACAATCTAATTAACAAATTCATCGTGATGTATGCTGGCGCGCACGGCATTTCCAACGATTTGGAAACCGTTCTCGATGCCGCTGAGCATTTAAAAAATAACCCCCACATCTGCTTTGTTTTCGTGGGAGATGGGAAAGAAAAAACCCACCTTCAGTCACTGGCGCAGAAAATCAACCTGGACAACTTGATCTTTTTACCGCCCACTCCAAAACACCAGATGTCTATGGTGCTCGCTGCCGCAGATGCCTGCATCGCGATTCTAAAGCCACTTGACCTTTACCGGACTACCTACCCGAACAAAGTATTTGATTATATGGCCGCCGGGAGACCTGTAATCCTTGCAATAGATGGTGTGATCCGCCAAGTGATAGAATCCGCAGGTGCAGGAATTTTTGTAACACCCGGTGATGCACTTGCACTTGCCAGCGCGGCAGCAGAGCTTGCCCGCAACCCGCAGCAGGCTCAGGAGATGGGAATTGCCGGCCGGAAATTCGTTGAAGTAAATTTCAATCGCGAACAACAAGCTAAAAAGCTTATCTCCATTATTAAAGGGTTGGGGAGACCAAAGCAAGACGATAAGCAATCCGTTAGCTGCAAGGAAAGATAAAACACGATCCACCCGGGTCAGTTGCGCACCGCCTCCTCCCCAAACATACCGCTTTGCAAAATAATGCAATCAACGCCAAGGAAGGAAAGTGTGCCTTCCCCGCCCCCGTGTATTGCTTAACAGATTACCTTGCTCTCTCCCAGCGTTTTTGCTATCATCTTAAGAAATCTTACACAAAGAAAGACCCTATGACTCTCGATAAAAACTCTTCTATTGTGAATCCATTCGCCATCGAAGCAGAAAACGTCAGTCTTTACTATGGTAATTTTCGCGCTGTCAAAGACGTCAACCTTCAGATAAAGGCAAGGAAAATTACGGCTATTATCGGACCCTCGGGTTGCGGAAAAAGTACCGTCCTGCGTTCTTTCAACCGGATGAACGATTTTATTCCTTCTTTCAGGGTGGAAGGGGGGATTGTATTTCACAAAAAGAACATCTACGACTCGGATATAGACCCGGTGCAAATCCGGCAGATGATCGGTATGGTTTTTCAAAAGCCAAACCCATTTCCCAAAAGCATCTACGAGAACGTTGCCTGGGGATCACGGATTAACGGGGGCAAGGGAAATATGGATGATCTGGTGGAGGAAAGCCTGCAGAAGGCGGCGCTTTGGGATGAGGTGAAAGATGACCTCAAAAAAAATGCCCTTACACTCTCAGGGGGACAACAGCAGCGCCTGTGTATCGCCCGCACAATCGCCGTAAAACCTGAAATTATCCTGATGGATGAGCCGTGTTCTGCCCTCGACCCAATTGCAACATTAAAAATTGAAGAGTTAATGCGCGACCTCTCCAGCAGCTATACGATTATAATAGTCACACATAACATGCAGCAGGCAGCCCGCGCCTCGGACTATACTGCTTTCCTCACGATGGATGATGATCGCGCTGGGGTTATGGTGGAGTATGATAGCACCGAAAAAATTTTTGTAAAACCAGAGAAAAAACTCACCGAAGATTATATTACCGGACGTTACGGATAGAGCAAAGCCCTGGAGATAAAAATTATGGTACGCGAAACCCTGAACAGGCAAATACATCATATTCTAGAAGAAACCCTTCTCCTGGGCAGCATGGTGGAGCAAGCCATATTAAATGCAGTCGAAGCACTCAAAACTCGCGACATAAAAACATCCAAAGAAATTATAGATGAAGATCAAATAATCAATGATAAACGCTTTGCAATCGAAAACGCGGTTCTAATCCTCATTTCCACCCAGCAACCGGTTGCCCATGACCTTCGGATTTTAACTGCTGTCTTAGAAATTTCCACCGAACTGGAAAGAATTGGAGACTATGCAAAGGGTATTGCTAGAATTGTCATCAAACTTGACAATGAATCCATCCCTATTCCTATTCGGGAACTTTCCCGCATGGCTGAAGTAGGAGTCAGCATGCTGCACCGGGCTCTTGGCGCGTTCATTACTGAAAATGCTCGGCAAGCCTCTCAAATTCCTGCAGAGGATGACGAGATAGATGAGTTATATAACCAGGTTTACCGGACGATGGTTAACGCCATGATCTCCGACCCAACCATTATTGATAGCGCTAACCTGATTTTGTGGGCAGCCCATAACCTCGAAAGAACCGCCGACCGTGTGACCAATCTATGCGAGAGAACCGTATTTATTGCCACCGGCGAGTTGATGGAAATAGACAGCAGCTACGATGAAGATATGGATGCATCTTCCTGAACGGCTGAATTTTCCATCTTCAGAGCACAGACTCTTAAATAACCTCACCGTCACATAACCCGCAGAACTTTTCTTACCGGTTATAGCGCTTGACATCATACAATTACCAACAAATGCCATCAAGCAAACATTCTTTGCATACAGGCATTAGATTAAAGGTGTAAGGGTTGAACTGACCAGGCTTTATGGGGGCGCACGAAACCAACCGCCAATGATGGAACCGCCAAAAGCAAACATCAACATCTTAAGGATTTTCCCCAACCAACACCAAAGCAGAAATTTCAAGACCGGCATCTTTAGCGCTCCAGCTGTAATACCGGCCGCATCAAATGCAGGGTTGGGGATAAAAGCCAGCACAAAAATTACTATTCCCCCGTATTTACGCATCAAATCTTCAATTTTCTCATGCCAATCTATTTTCTCAAAAACCCTCTGCCCGCTGAACCCAGCCAGGTAACCAGAAAGCTCGCCAATAGTGGCGCCGCTCCCGGCTGCAATCGCCACCCAGAAAGGATTAAAAACCACACCCATCGCCGAAGTGAAAAATACTCCCGGCAAGGGAACGATCACCGTAGCATTTGTCAGGATGGAAATGATAAATATGCCGGGGTATCCATACCTTCCCAAATTAGGGATTCGATTGCGAAAATAAAACAGCAGGACGGTTAATAGAATAACAAAGAGAAACAACATCCATCGGTAAAGGCTGCCGCGCCGCTCAGTTTTCATCTCTGCTCACGCCCTGAGGAGTGCCTCAATCCTTGCAATAATCATTTCGAGGGCAACCCGATTCAATCCCCCCTCCGGAACGATCACGTCTGCATAGCGCTTTGAAGGTTCTACAAACTCAAGGTGCATGGGCCGGACGGTCGTCGTATATTGTTGAATTACAGCTTCGGTTGTCCGTCCGCGCTCGTGAATATCTCTTTCCAGGCGGCGTATAAAACGGATGTCTGCATCGGTATCCACAAAAATTCTTACGTCAAAAAGCTCACGCAGCCCTGGCTCAGCAAATATCAGAATACCTTCCACCATGATTACGCGCTTCGGTTCAACTATTTTCTTCTCCGCTGTTCTGCAATGGCGAGTGAAATCATAAACGGGTAGCGCAATCGCCTCCCATTGTTTTAATTTACGGACATGTTCCGTTAGCAGTTCTGTTTCTAAAGAGTTGGGATGATCGAAATTGATTGGCGTACGTTGCGCAGGCAGCAAGTCGCTGAGGTTTCGATAATATGCATCGTGAGGTAAATAGGCAATCTTTTCTGTACCCACCTGCTCAAGGATGACATTCGCCACAGTTGTTTTACCAGAGCCCGAACCGCCAGCGATGCCAATTACCAAAGGAGAGGGAGGTGCAACCATAGAAAAATTATAATCGAATTTGGTTCAATGAAAGACTCATCTGTCATCGCCAAAATTGCCAGCAAAGAATCTTAAAATTTGTCTCATCTTCTCTCAATTCTTGTCAAAGGATTTTTTATGCGCTATGATAGACACAGGCAGCTTTTCGCTGTCACACATCTAATTTATATTGCAAGGAGAGGAGAGTATGTTATTCAAAAACCGTACCATCAGCAGTGCTGTGGCAGTTTTGATCATCCTGGCATTCGCGCTTACCGCATGTAAGCCGGCTGCAACGCCCACCGAAGCCCCGGCTCCCACTGTGGCGCCCACCAAAGCCCCTGAGCCTACCAAAATGCCCGAACCAACTACGGCTCCGGAGCCAGAAATTGGCACCCCTGATCACCCAATCAAAGTGATGTTTGTCCCTTCAGTAGATGCTCAGATTATTACCTCCAGCGGCGAAAAGATGGCTGAAGCCTTAAACAAAGCGACCGGCCTGACCTTTGAGGTTGTTGTCCCTACCTCTTATGCCGCCACAATTGAAGAGATGTGCGCCTCCCCTAAAGACACGATGGGCTTCATCCCAGGCTTGGGGTATGTCCTTGCCAACCAGCTTTGCGGCGTTGATGTCGCCTTCAAAGCCGTTCGCTTCGGCTGGGATTCCTATTGGGCACAGATTGTTGTCGCCCGCGACAGCAACATCAAAGATATCAAAGATCTCAACGGTAAAAAGTGGGGATATACGGATCCTGGTTCCACTTCCGGGTATATGGTCCCCCTGGTGATGTTCCAGGAGGCTGGAATAAAACCCAGTGAATCAGTGGAAACCGGTGGTCACCCTCAGGCTATTAAAGCTGTCTATAACGGCGAAGTTGATTTCGCAACCACCTTCTTCAGCGCCCCGCTGAAACCGGAAGGGGAGCCCGCCTGGAAAGTGGGAGATGATCCCGATATTCCGTCCGATCTCATCAGCCAGTGCAAGGTCACTGAAGATGGAAAGAATATCATGTGCGGTGGTTGGACTGTTCTGGACGCCCGGCGCAACATCCGTACAGAGGCGCCCGATGTTGTGCAGAAAGTTAGAATTCTGGCAATCTCTCCCTCCATCCCGAATGACACGCTTTCCTTCGGTCCGGAATTCCCAGCCGATTTACGCGAGAAAATATCAACCGCGTTGACCTCATTCGCTGAGACTGAGGAATGGGATGCCACAATTGGCAGTCAAGACTTCTATGGCTGGACTGGGATCAAACCGGCGACGGATGACGAGTACGACTACGTTCGCCAAATGGTCGAACTGGCAGGTCTAAAAATGGAAGATTTAGGGCAGTAACCTCCGGTTAAAATAATCCCGGACAGAGAAGAACCCTGTCCGGGATTTCTATTTCCTTTCTGTCAGGCTATTTTCATAAACCCTATCAAAGATGCTTCAAATAAAAAACCTCACAAAAGTATATGAAGGCGGCGTCCAGGCACTTACCAGCGCCAGCTTTGATGTGCCTAAAGGCCAGTTTGTGGCTGTCATCGGCTTAAGTGGCTCAGGAAAATCCACCCTGCTGCGCTGCATCAATCGTCTGGTGGAGCCCACCGCCGGTACCGTAATTTTCGACGGGGAAGATGTTACTGCCGCATCGGATGAAGACTTACGTTTGATCCGAAGAAAAATTGGCATGGTTTTCCAACACTTTAATTTAGTACTTAGATCCAGTGTCTTGACCAATGTTCTTTCGGGACGGCTGGGTTATGTTAACCCGGTTTGGAGTTTGATTAACCATTTCCCTAAAAAAGATGTGGAAAAGGCTATGGTTGAGTTAGCCCGTGTCGGAATTGAAGACAAAGCTGCCTCCCGCGCCGATGAGCTGAGCGGTGGCCAGCAGCAACGCGTTGGTATCGCCCGCGCCATGATGCAAGATCCCAAACTGGTGCTGGCTGATGAACCCGTTGCCAGTTTGGATCCGGTGTTGGCGCATAGCATCATGCAATACCTGGAAAAAATCAACCAGGAAGAAGGTGTAACTGTCTTGTGCAGCCTGCATTTTCTCGACCTGGTACATCGTTATGCAGACCGTGCTATCGCGCTGAACGAAGGCAGAATAGTTTTTGACGGCCTCCCCACAGAGATCAACGACGACAAGTTCAAAGAAATATACGGACGCGAAGCCGAACGGGTAGGGTAGAGAGTATGAGAAAAGAAGCCAAGCGGATTGGAAAAAGCATCGGCATTGGGTTGGCAATTGTATTCGCACTGGTGATATATGCTTACGGATTTAAAGTTACCAAGGTGAATCTCGATGAAACACGCTCACCCCGCCGGCAAGTTCAGCTTGTACGTATCCTGCGCGCCCTGGCAAAACCTGATCTGATTGAATACAAACAGGAAGAATTCCTGGTAGATGTGCCCATCATGGTCCCCTGCCCGGAAGAGGGTTTTACCCCCCCAGCAGAGGATACCAGCAAGCCCTATATTGTGGTAACCCCAACTTGTGGCCCACCCACTTCTATGGCTCAAATAGAGGGTTTTAATTTCGCCCCTAATGCCGAAGGTCCGATCAACTTCATCCCACCCAGTCAGGTGAAATTAACATTGGGTCGTTTTAAGACGGATGAACAAGGGCATTTTTCGCTTACCGTTAAACTCCCCAACCGTAAAACAGACGAACTTAACCATATCACCGCCACCACTCGGACACAAATTGGCGGACCTTTTCTTTCCCGAAATGCAATTGATACATGGGACAAGATTGTAGAAACAGTTTTTCTAGCCTTATTGGCAACAACTTTGGGTTTGGCATTTGCGATACCGTTGAGCTTCCTCGCGGCACGCAACCTGATGAAAGATGTGACCAGCCCCATACTCAATGTTGCACTCAACATTTTAGCAATCCCAATTGGCCTTTACCTGGGCGCCAGGGTTTCAGATTTTGCTGGCAGCACTGTTGATTCTTTGTTTGGCAGCACGCCCGTATTCAACCTTATCGGTGTGCTTGCCGGATTCACTTTGGTGTATTTTGGTGTTCGTTGGGCATTGCCAGCAGACGAAGATCAAAAACCACCTGCAAAGATTCGCGCTGCTCGCGTTGTCACACTTTTGACAACCATTTTGGTGGGATTATTAAGTCTGTACATGCTCTCCAGCCTGACAATATGGGTTGGTGATTCCCTGGAAGATAGCCTGGGTTCCATCGGCTTTTTGGGTACTTTCATTTCCGACCTGGGCGACATTCTTGGTATTACACTTACTGTAATTACTGCTCTAGCAGGCGCCGGGACACTGACAAGCCTCACCGATCGTTTGGGGCGCCGTATCATCAAAACGACACCTCCGCCGCTGACGAAAGTATTGACAATTATCTTTTCCGCTCTT
This sequence comes from Anaerolineaceae bacterium, assembly GCA_020845515.1. Taxonomy (GTDB): domain Bacteria; phylum Chloroflexota; class Anaerolineae; order Anaerolineales; family Anaerolineaceae; genus Ch132. The sequence goes on from JADLFQ010000091.1 coordinate 21,876, forward strand.
GCAGGTGCCGCTTTATTCTTCATGATTATGGCTGGACTCCACTGGCTTTATCAGTTTGAAAACCAGTCCATCACCACAGTTTGGCCATTGAGCCTTGGTGCCCTTTCCGGCCTGGTTCTTTCCATCCGCCTTAATCCAACGGACAATTTTCCAATCGGGCTTGTGATTTACTATCTGGCTCGTACAGTTTTTAACGCTCTGCGCTCAATTGAAGCGCTTATTATGGTAATCGTCTTTGTCGTTTGGGTGGGCATTGGTCCTTTTGCCGGCGTTCTTGCGCTTTCGCTTCACACGATCGCGGCCCTTGCAAAACTCTATTCCGAACAGGTGGAAAGTATTCTGGCAGGCCCCATGGAAGCCATCAAAGCTACTGGTGCTAACCGACTCCAGACGATTGTATATGCCGTTGTCCCTCAAATTATTCCCCCTTATATCTCCTTCACCATGTACCGTTGGGATATCAACGTGCGCATGTCCACCATCATCGGCTTTGCCGGCGGCGGAGGGATTGGTTTTTTGCTCATCCAGAACATCAATTTACTCAATTACCGGGCTGCCAGCGCACAGATGCTCGCCATAGCCCTGGTGGTTGCTTCCATGGACTATATCAGTTCACTATTGCGGGAAAAGACGGTATAACGGAAACTGAAAGAAGCTTACGCCGCTGGCTTCACAGTCTGATTGACCGTATAGGCATTGAGTGGTTAAACGACAAAATCGCCGGAACGATTTACTACTACCTTCCCGACGATTCTACACCTACAGGGCAGAGCCACCGAAGGGGCACAATCCATAGACATAAATTTTCCGTAAAAATAATTACAACAAATCCTCTACCCGGCGGGCTGCTTTAATCTGGCTGGACGATGCGCTTCCGCTTCCGCC
>JADLFQ010000092.1 GCA_020845515.1 Anaerolineaceae bacterium
GAGACACTTGAGGATGCAGCCAAAGTCTATGCAATAAACCCAGACGTTTTCATGCAGCAACTGGAAGACATTATTCAAAAATCTTCGCCCCTGGAATAATATCAGTTTTTGATGTTCTTACGCTTTCTCCCCTTTTTCATCTCAGACCAATCCAAAGAGAATACCTGGTTCAGTTGTAACACACGCACCATTTCTTCTTGAAACGCAAGCGTAGTAACCGATGCGGGAAAAACAGATAGCCGCTGAAAATAGTCCAAATTCAGCCCCAAAAAATACGCCGCACTTAAACGAATCACATCCGCGTGCGTAAAGCATGCAATTACATCTTTCGATTTGTGAAACTGCACCAAACTCTCAATCTCTTTGCCAGCGCGCATCTGTGCTTCCGTCAAGCTTTCACCGTTTGGAAATCTGACCTCTGCAGGGTGCGCCTGAACAGTCTTCCAAAGTTTCAACCGCTGTAACTGCTTAAAGGTTTTTCCCTGCCACTCACCATAATCCACTTCAATCAGTTCGGGGCGAATTTTAATCCCGATACCTAATCGCTCTGCTAAAGGCTGTGCGGTTTCGATAGCACGCTCGAGCGGGCTGCTGTAAATTGCACAAATGGGTGCCCCTGCCAGGTTGTCTGCAAGTGTTTGTGCCTGTTCCCGTCCCTTCGCGTTGAGATGAACTGCCGGCAAGCGTCCTGCCAGGCCTTTCCCCACCAAGTCATTTTCCCCGTGCCGAATCAAGAGGAGCGTTATCATCTTTTTGCCTTTCTGCAGAGTTTGTGGAAGAGCGGCGTTCCTGCTGGGCTGCCCGCCAGACAGCCAGGCGTCGGGCAATTTCCGCCTCACTGCCCTCCCCGGAAGGATGGTAAAAAATCGTCCCATCCACCGCATCGGGCAGATATTGCTGTGGAATATAGTGACCAGCAAACAGATGCGGGTAGAGATACCCCTTACCATGTCCCAACCCACTGGCATCGCGGCTGGTGTCCATCAGATGTACAGGTACTGCCCCCGCTCCTTCTTCTTCAATCTTTTTTAAAGCCTCAAAATAAGCCCCAACCGAGTTGGATTTTGGCGCAGTTGCCAGGTAAAGCGTCGCCTCTGCAATCGGGTAAACACCTTCCGGCATACCAATGTAATCAAATGCATACGCCGCCGCCGTTGCAATCTGAAGCGCATGTGGATCAGCCAGGCCAATGTCTTCACCAGCCAGAATAATCAGCCTGCGCAAAATAAAGCGCGGGTCTTCTCCTGCGGCAAGCATCTTTGCGAGCCAGTACAGCGCTGCATCCGGATCGGAGCCGCGCACCGATTTAATAAAAGCCGAAGCCGTATCATAATGGGCATCCCCATCTTTATCATATTGCAGTGCCCGCCGCTGGATTGACTCTTCAGCAATTGCAAGAGTGATATGAATCGAGCCGTTCGCTTCTGCCGGTGTGGATTCCACCGCCAATTCCAGTGCATTCAAAAGGTTGCGGGCATCACCTCCAGCCAGTTCCACCAGGTGCTGCCGGGCATCCGCATCCAAATGGATTTTACGTTTGCCATATCCCCTTTCCTCATCGGTCAAAGCACGCTCCAAGATACTCGCAAGGTCGGTAGGGGTTAACCATTCGAGTTGAAAAATGCGGGAGCGCGAGACTAGTGCCTTGATCACTTCAAAATACGGGTTTTCAGTGGTCGCGCCGATTAACGTGATCAAACCCTTTTCCACATGCGGGAGCAAGGCATCTTGTTGGGCTTTGTTCCAACGATGAACTTCATCAACAAATAAAATCGTACGGCGCTTGTACATCCGCCGCCGTTCTGTTGCCTCTTCAATCACCCGCCGAAGTTCCGCCACCCCCGCCAGCACCGCTGAAATGCTCTCAAAATACGCCTGGGTGTGGTTTGCAATCAATTGCGCCAGGGTGGTTTTTCCGCTGCCAGGCGGACCGAAAAAGATAATTGAAGAAAACACCCGATCCGTCTCGATTGCCCGGCGCAACAGCTTTGTGGGGCCGATAATATGCTGCTGTCCAACAAACTCATCAAGTGAGCGCGGCCGCATCCGCTGAGCGAGTGGTGACTCTTCCTTCATCCTTTCATTCATTGCATGAGAGAAAAGGTCCATTGTGGTTCATTCTACCATGAAGCCAACCAGGGAATCCCTCAGTAAGAGGCGGTCAGCCTTTTACTGGCGATTAACCCAATAAATTCCGGCAAGAACCGCGGCGCCACCCACCCACTGCGCCGGTGAGAGCGGTTCACCAGCCAGGGGGATTGCCAAAAGTGCAGAAAGCATCGGCTGCAAGATCATCGTAGGAGCCACCACAGAAGCCGGGAGATGTCCAAGTGCAAAAGTAAGGGAAAAGCTGCCGATCACTTGCGAAACCAGCGCCGCGAACAGAAATGTCAAATAAGTGGAAAGCGGGTAGCCCGTAAGCGGCGCGCCAAAAGCAAATGTATAGCTTAACAAAAAGACAGAGCTGCAAAGCGTAACGATCCAAAAATAAGGCAGTGTGCCAAAATAGCTGCGGCCACGCTGCGTTACGAGGTAATATCCAGCGAAAAAGAAGCTGGACGCCATTCCCAAAAAATCACCAAAACCCAAGTGCGGATTCTTCAGGACATCATTCCCAAAAACGATAGCTGCTCCGCTCAAGGTCAGCGCCAGGCCAACCCAAAACCGTTTATTCAGTCGCTCTTTCCAAACAAAAAAAGCAAACAAGGCCACCCAAAGGGGAGAGGTGTTATTCAACAAAGTTGCATTTGCAACACTGGTGTAACTTAAAGAGGTGCTCCACACGCCGTGATCCAAAGAATGAAACAATCCACTCAATATGGGTAGCCAAATCCACTTCGAGGGAAGGCGCTTACCAGGCATACTCCGAACATGGCGCAAGAAAAAAGGAACCATGATCAGCGCCGCCAGACTCATACGGTAAAAAGATGTGACCACACCAGGGGCTTGTGCCCATTTGACAAACAGCGCCGACATACTCAAGCTCAGTATCCCGGCTCCAAGTGCCATATAGGGGAGGGCTTTGTTAACGGGTTTGGCCGTATCCGCCTTAATAAGAGCGGGAGGAGGGGAAAACGGAGTAATTTCAGGCATATCTGGCATTGACATCAATCCAAAATCGCGCCAGATTGTACCATGCAAGCCGTACAGACAGTGAAAAAGGTTTATTCTTCTTGAATTCGTGCCAATAAAGCAGGCAGTTCGGCAAGTGCGATAATGGTCTCGTCCGGCCGGATCGTATCCAGAGAGTCGCGGTTACCCAACCCGCGCGCCCGGCGCGTGATCCATACGCTTGTGATCCCGGCCAGATTTGCTCCAAGGATATCAGCGCTTAGCTTGTCGCCAATCATGACCACCTGTTCCGGTCTGGCGCCCCAGTGATCCAGCGCCATTTGAAAGATGCGGGGGTGTGGCTTGCGGTATCCCACTGCTGCAGAAACCAAAATAAGTTCAAAATACGGCCTGAAGCCATGACAATCCACCAGCTTTTGCACATCATTATCGTCCGCCGCATTGGAAATAAGCCCCAAATGGTACCCCTCATTTTTGAGAGTTTCCAAAGTCGGTAATGCATCTTCTTCCGCGTGCCAGTGAGCTTGAGTTATCGCGTACATATGCGCCAGTGCACTGGCAAGGTCTTCTTCTGGCATATCCTCATAGCCAAATTCAATCAACAAATTTTTGACCAACTGTGTCATGGTAAATTCTAATAATTCGATCTCACGTTCGCGCAGATAATTCTGGAGCCTGGCGAGAAAGTGGTCAGCGAAGTGTTTCTTATCCAGTTCATAGCCCAAGTCTTGGAAGGCATTCGCCAATTCCAGGCTGGACTGTTGCATCAATGCCGGTCTGAAAGCGTCTGTGTAGATCAATGTACTGCCCAGATCAAACAGGACGATATCAATCTTTCTTTTATTCCTTCGAAGTATCTTCGATCGCGCCATCATCTCTTTTCGTAATCAATATTCGCGTTGCAAATCCAGCCGGTTGAGCAAGGATTCCCCGTTTAGAAATCGAACCAGGTTAGTTTCGAATAGGGAAAGTGCTTGTTGGCGGTATAAGGGGCTAATCCCGCTAACGTGTGGTGTAACAATGGCATTGGGGAGCTTCCAGAATGGACTGTTGGCTGGCAAAGGTTCTTCCGCAAAAACATCCAGCGCCACCCCAGCCAGACGGCGTTCCTGCAAAGCAAGAAGCAGGGCGTCCTGGTCAATAACGCCGCCCCGCCCGACATCCACCAAAAAAGCGGAGGGCTTTAAGGCACGCAACATCTTATCATCAATCAAGCCATGAGTCTGGCTGGTAAGCGGCAGGCAAACCACAACATAATCGCATTCTTTTAGCATGGATTGAAGCGCCTGTACCGGATACAGACGATGGAAGAGATCGCCCCCGGGATCTCCCATACCAGCGACGGTATAGCCCAAGTCCCGAGGCTGGCGAACATCGCGCTTGATTGCCAGCACTGTAATATCCAGCATTTGCAGTAGCCGCGCCACCTCCCGCCCGATACTGCCATATCCCACAATCCCCACAGTACTTCCTCGCAACTCTCTGGGCATAAACCGGTCCCAGCGATCGCGCGGCCATTCTGCCCTGAACTGGTTGGCGTGCAATTCCGGCATCCGGTGTGCCAGCGCCAACAGCATCATCAGAATATACTCTGCCATTTGCGGCGCAGCCGCGCCGCTTAAATTGGTGATCTCCAACTGTGGCTTTTGAAATAAAGGTGTACCCAGCACCTCATCCACCCCTGCATAGTGCAATTGCAGCCAGCGCAAATTGGGAACTTGTTCCGGCTGCGGCAAAATCGAATCGGTATAAAGCACCTGAATTTTTTCCCATACCGTGTTTGAAATTTCCTCAGGGCTGCGCGCCGCATCCACGAGAATCTGAATACGCGGAGAGATCTGGCGTAATGGTTCCAACAAAGATTCGGAAAAGGGGATTGTGATCAGAATATCAATTTTTGAGTCATCAGTCATTATACAGGCTTGCTTCCACTATTGATCTATTAAATTTCTGATTTCAAGAACTTTAACACTTCACTTGAGAGAAACACCAGTCAATCAGTTCTCTTTGCGCTTCACCCGTTTTGCCTTGTGCCGGAAAATGCGAAAACGTTCAGAAGGCTGAGGTGGGGGAAGTCGATTTCTCTGCAACAACAATCCTCCTAATACACTCATCGCTCCTCCGCCTACCAGAAGCTTGTAATCAATGGCGTTGGCAATTCCAGATAGAATAAACAAGCCAATCAAAGCAAGCCCAATCATCAGGGCAAAAACGCCAAAGCGGTGTAAAAACATTCCCATCTCCGTTCAAAATATACAACCAATTTTATTCTTCACATTGGCTGCCAGGTCAAAACTATGCTTAAGTCAGGCTTTGTGCACAATAGTGCGAATTTGCTCGTGCAAGTAAAGCGGCAGGTAATAATGACCGCCGGCATTCTTGCCACTAGAGCCGGAGCCCTTCCACCCTCCAAAAGGCTGAAAGCCCGGCCACGCACCAGTCGTCGCACCTTGTGGACGGTTTACATAATTCACACCCGCCTCAATTTTGTCAAAGAACCACTCTGTTTCCTCCGGCGAACCATAAAAACCAGCGGTCAGGCCGTAGCTGACATCGTTGGCGAACATCATGGCTTCTTCCAGATTTTTGACGCTGGCGGCAGTCGTAATCGGCACGAACATTTCCTGCTTCCAAAGGCGGTGGTCCAAAGGTAAATCCGTTACAACAGTAGGCTGGCAGAAATACCCATCAGAAAAGGCACCGCCCCCCTGAACTTTGCCTCCCGTTAGTATCCGTCCCGCTTGAGAAAGCTCCTCCGCATAATTTTGGTAATCCCGGTAAGAATCGCGATTAATGACTGGCCCAAGGTTGACTTCGCGCTTTGTAGGGTCGCCAATTGTCAGCGTGCGCGTCAACTCAACCACTCGAGAAATCAGCGCATCATATACCGGCTCCTCAACAAATACCCTGGAACAGGCCGAACATTTTTGTCCCTGCAAACCGAAAGCAGAACGAACGATTCCTGTAGCAGCATCCTCCAGGTTGGCGTTGCGCGAGACAATCGCCGGGTTCTTTCCACCCAATTCAAGAATTGTCGGGCGCGCCCATGCAGCCTGCGCAAAATCGCGGTATATCTTCATCCCCACTGCGTAAGAGCCGGTAAACGTGATACCGCTCACGTCCGGATGGTCAATCAAAGCCTGTCCCAGGGTGCCGCCTGGCCCGGTGACATAATTGCACACCCCTGCCGGTATGCCGGCATCTCGCAAACACTCCACAATTAAAAGCGCCGTCCAGGGTGTATCACTAGCCGGTTTGATCACCACGGTATTACCCGCAACCAGTGCAGCCGCAGCCGGCCCTCCCGTTAAGGCGCACGGGAAATTAAAGGGGCTGACAACCAACCATACCCCATAAGGGCGTAAAATTGAAACATTGGTGGAAAGATAACCGGCAATTGGGTCGCGGCCCATTTCCACCACATATCCCTCATTCCTTTCCATTTCAGAACAGGCGTATCGGAAAAGCTCCGCTGTTTCGGCGACATCTCCGAGTGCCTCCATACGATTCTTGCCCACTTCCAGCGCGACGATTGCTCCCATCTCATAAATCCGCTGGTCAATAAGATCAGCCGCCCTGCGGACAAGTTTGACTCGTTCCTGCCACTTTGTCCGGCTCCAGCTCGGAAATGCTCTCTTCGCGGCTGCAATCGCGTCGTTCGCATCCTGAATACTGCCCTTCTGAAACCAGCCCAGCACCCCGTTTGTGTCGGCAGGCGAACGGTCTTCAAATTTTTCTGCGGAAAACCGTTCTTGGTCGCCCAAGATCATGCCATGTTCTTCGCCAAGCCTTTTTTGAACCGTTCCTAAAGCCTCGTCGAATCTGGCATGCAATTCCTCTGGCGGGTTAAACATTGTGCTGTATGTCAGTTTAAATGCTTCCGTCATCATCTTTTCACCTCCATAACCGGATAGATGGCCAGCAGCCAACTGAAATAACCATACAAGGTTAAGTATATTCGAAGTACCCTTGTTCGTCAAAAATCATTTGCAAAAGAGGCCCCTCTCGCGGAAAAACCGCAAAAGAAACCTCTTGTTCCTGGTACAACTTTTATTTTTCTATCTGTTATTTCCAGAGGATGTCGGCAATTTGGCGTGTGGCTACAGCAGGGTCATCCGATTGCCATACCCTCCGGCCAATTGCAACTCCGGCGGCGCCGGCGGCGATCGCATCCTGCACCAGTTCAACGGTCGTCACATTCCCAGTAGAGGGACCCCCTGCAATGATAATCGGCAGAGGTACCGACTGCACCATTTCTCCGAAGGCTTCGCGATCACCACAATAATTCGTCTTGATTACATCTGCACCAATCTCCATACCGATTCTCGCAGCATGAGCAATTGCAGTTGCATCAAAGGAGCGAACTTCTGGTGGCATCATCTCAGCTACCACCGGCATCTCGAAAGCGCGGCAAGCATCAATCAAGCCACCCAGCCACTTGTAAATTTCAATATCCCCATCCCGGCCAAAGAACACCGAAACAGCTACCGCATCTGCATCCATCGCGAGTGCCGTCTCCAGCGTTGCAACCGGTGTCTCTTGCGTCCCTTTTTCACTCAAGCCGGCGGTCATACTTACCCGCAAGACAATAGCAGTATGAGAAGGGACAACCGGCGCGACCGCCCGGTAAAACCCTGGAGAAATGAGCAGCGCATTGGCTCCACCGGAGATCACCTGCTCTACAATCTGACGCGGACGATTGAGACCTTTCACAGGACCTAACCAGCCGCCATGGTCAAGCGGGGAGAGCAAGCAGCGATGCTTTTCTCCGGTGAACAAACGGCTAAGTCGGCGTAATTTTCCAACCATAATAACCTCCTTTTCCTTATTTCAGATAATTATTCCTAAATTTCAAGGGTCTATTTTCTTAACTTTGTTCTTCAAATAGCCGGTTTGTAAAATCGGAGAGCCGCTGGTATCGTGCAAACATCGGATCATAAATCTCTTTCAATTCCAGGCGGGGCGACACGCTCTCACTCGGCCCAAAAGTGCGCAGCAAGGCTGTACTGAAGTCTTTATCTTGACCTAACGCGATACAGGCATACGCATATAGCGCCCGCGTCACCGTCTCCTGACCGGAATATAAACAGACCGGCAGCTGGCATACATCCGAGATGATTTGCGGCCATCCCGGGGTAACTGCACCGCCACCCGCCAGTGCAATTTCATCCAGCCGGATGTTCAATTCGCGATAAATCTCCAACATCGTCCTCAGGCTAAACGCAACGCCCTCCATCACCGACCGGAACATTCCTTCGCGGGTATGCGTCAATGAAAGCCCGCAGAAACTCCCGCGCAGCGTATCCGACCAGTATGGGCTGCGCTCACCGGATAGAAACGGAAGAAAGAACACTCCCTCCGCTCCCGGTGGTGTCTCGAGTGCCAGCCTTGCTGCCTGATCAAAAGAAACACTAGAAGGGTAGAGCATCTGCCATGCCCAATGAAGTGCTGCGCCGGTAGTTGAAGAAACCCCGCCCAACAACGGATAAGGCAGCAAAGGATAAACGTAGATCCGCCCCTGCAGGTCTTCTACTTTTTGCCCTTCTAGAAGCGGGTAAAACACCATCGAAGAGCTTCCTAAGGAACAGGTAACCCGCCCAGCCATTGGCGGAGCCCCGGTAATCAACGCCAACACATCCCCAGCGCCAACAATCACTCTGATATCAATCGAAAGGCCAAGCTTATGAGCCATTTCCGGTAAGAGTGGGCCGCCATCATCCTCCGGTTTGCATAGCGGCGGTAAGATGTTGGAAGGAATGCCAATCCTTTCCAGGCGCTCCGGCGCCCAGGCAAGGCGCTCCCAATTCAGAAGGGCAGCGCCGCCTGCTTCGGTAAAATCGGTTAAAATGCGTCTGGTCAGGCGAAACCGCAGGTAATCCTTTGGCCAGAGCAAGTGTCGCGCCCGCGATATCACCTCCGGCCGGTTGCGCGCCAGCCAGAACAGCTTGGGCAGCGTATAGGTCGAATTTAATTGATAGGAAGGCAGGTTGAAGCACGCCTGTAATTCCGCCGTCTCCAGCGCCGCGCGCCGGTCCAGCCAGAGGATCGTCGGTGGCAGTGGTTTATCCTCTTCATCCAGTAAAACAGCCGTATGCATTTGCCCGGTTATCGCCAGCGCCCGGCAGGCTTTAAGGTCCCAACTATTCCGCCGCAACTCGTCCATCGCAGCGCAAAAAGCAACCCACCATTCCTCAGGATCAGCTTCCGCCCAATCGGGGCGGAGCGGTTGATAGCCATACCTTTCTATGGCTGAACCCAAAATATTACCAGCGATGTCATACAGTACCACTTTCAGAGAAGAGGTGCCCACATCCACTGCCAATACGAACGGGCTGGTATCTGTCATGCTTTTTCGCCGCTCACCTCGACCATAATCTTAAGCCCTTCGCGGTTCTTGACCATTTCCAGGCCATGCCTCAGGTCTTCCAACGGCACAGTATGACTGACCAATGTTTCGGTATTCACCATACCGGATGCAATCAGGTTCAGAGCGCGGTGCATATTCTTCGGTGTACTGTCAGAGGATCCGGTTAAAATAAACTCGCCGTAATGGATGGCGTTCGGGTCTAAATGAACCTGGTCTTTTGGATAGATGCCGGCAAAAATATTGAACCGGCCGCCAGGCGCCAGCATTGGCACAGTCTGTTCGGCCAACCGGGCAGAACCAACCGTCAGTGTGGCGGCATCCGCGCCCCATCCGCCTGTAACATCTGCCACAAATTCAGCCAGAGCGGTTTCCTGTGGGTTAACTACCCATTTTGCACCCAGTTCTTTCGCTTTCTGCAACCGCTCTGCAACCGGGTCCGAAGCAATCACCTTTGCTCCAAACGCGTGTGCCACCTGAAGGTGCATCAGACCAATCGGTCCCAGCCCAACGATTAATTGAATCTCGCCCGGATAAAGCTGGAGCATATCCTGTCCGCGCACCACACAGGCCAGCGGCTCCATAAAGGCCGCAGCTTTCATCCTTGCACCAGCCGGAATCGGGTGGATATTTTTTTGCGGAACGCGCACATAATCAGCATAACCGCCGCCAAACTGCAAATAAGTAGGGTGCTGACAACGATTCTCACGCCCCGTCCGACAGGCTTTGCACACACCGCATTTGATAATCATATCCGGGCAAACTGCCTGGCCTATTGAAAGGCCTTTCACATTCTTGCCAAACGCAGCGACCGTTCCTGAAACCTCGTGCCCTAAAACGCGCGGAAAAGCAACCGATGAGGAGAGCCCTGAAAAAGCCCGCACATCCCATGGGCAGATGCCGGTATAGGCTACCCGTACAAGGACATCGTCATCGCCCACTTCATAAACCGGCTGCCACCGAACTTCAACTTCATTAGGTTTCTCACACCACATCACACGCATTTGTTGTTCAGCCATAGGGTAAATCTCCTGTAAGATTGATTAAATTAAGGGTAAAAACGCTCCCCTCGAATATAGATTGCCTCAATATCGGCGCGGCCGGCGCGATGCACCACTGCGCTAATCGGATCCTGGATATACCGCAGGTTCGGTCTGGAAAGATCGAAAACTATAAAACTGGCTTCTTTTCCAGGCGAGAGACTGCCCAGTTGATCATCCAGCCGCAGGGCACGCGCCCCCATAATCGTCGCGGCTTTTAGCAAAGTTAAATGATCAATGCAGGTTGGGTCTTCCTCCAGGCCGCGCGTCATGCGGGAAACATAATCCATCTCTCGCAGCAAATCCGGTGAAGCTAACATCAGGTTGTCCGTACCAAGCGCGAACCGGACACCGGCGCGCTCCCAAGCCGCCAGCCGCGGCAGGCCATCTCCTAAAATGCCGTTGCTGCGCGGGCAGCTCACCGCGATCGCCCCCGATCGGGCAACTAATTCGAGGTCTTCCTGGCTGGTATGAACCAGGTGAATCAGCAAATCAGCACCCCACTCAAGCGCCCGCGCGGCCTGACCCAGGCCGGTCTCCAAGCGGGATTCGCATTCAGCGCCCCGATTTTCCGCAGCGTGGACTGCAAATATTTTTTTAGGGTAAGAACGCCGCAACCGTTCCAGCGCCTGCGGTTCATAACAAGAAACATCCCGTACCCCTAGTCCTTCAACCTCCTCGAGCATCATCCGGGCGGCAGCTTCAAACTCCTGCGGAGAGCTGTGTTCGCGCACCCGCCCCAAGATTATCACCCGAATTGGCAGCCCCTCGGCAGCTTTGCGCAAGTTGCGCGCTCCCTGAATATCCTGCTCACGAAAATCTGCGCATGCAATTACACCATTGAGAAGCATCTCTTCCAGACCATGCCGCATCATGTCAACAAGAACATCCGATTGCAGCGTGTTAAGAAAACGATGCTTCAATCCGTGCGGAGGGATCACCACCTGGTCAAGCGGCAGCCCAACGCCCAGCTCTTTGGCGCCGGTATCACCCAAGTGGCAGTGTGCATTGATAAACATAGGAATCACCAGCCTGCCGGTGAGGTCTACTCGTTGAGCACAATTTCCAGTACGTCCAATTGAGGCGATGCGCCCATCCTCAACCAGCAAGGGTGCGCCGTGAATAAGGTCAAAATCATCACCGGACAAAATCTGGGCGCCGGTAAAACAAACGCCATCTCCCATTACGTTATCCCTTGGTTGCCCCCATCGTAAGGCCGCGGACAAAATATTTATTGAGGAATAACGAAATAATCACAGCCGGAATAATTGCAAAAATAGACATGGCTGCCATTCGCCCCCAGCCGATTTCCACCGCGCTGAACGATGCCAGAATCCCCAGTGGGATGGTTTTCGTTTTAGGAGAGGTCAACATCAGCGCAAACAGAAAGTCATTCCACGAATAGATAATGACATATAGTGCAGAAGCGACGATCCCTGGCGTGGAGAGCGGAAGTGCCACCTTAAAAAAAGCCCCCACGTGGGATGCGCCATCCACCAGAGCAGCCTCTTCCATTTCTTGCGGAACATCCGCAAAATAGCTGCGCATCATCCACACCACGAATGAAGCATCAAATACAGTATCCAGCAGGATCACCGCAAAATAAGATCCCAACAGATGAACATCTCGCATGATCAGATAAAACGGAATCAGCATTGCCACCGGCGGCACCATGAGAAGCAACAGAAAGAAATACGAGCTGAAATTTAACAGCTTGGATTTTGATCGAGCGATTGCATACCCCGCCGGTACGCCCAAAATAAGCGAAAGTAGTGTGGCTCCGGTGGTGATAATAATACTGTTCAGGATAAAACGCGGCGTCTTGACGGTCGTAAGGGCTTCGATAAAGTTTTTTAAGGTGAAATCAAAAAACAGCCATTTGGGGGGAATTGCAAATGCTTCACGCCCGTATTTAAAAGCCGTGATCAACAGCCAGTAAATCGGCATCATAAAAAAGATCATCACGGCAATTATAAGGATAGCCAAGGTTATTTTTTCTAAAGGGCTCTTTTTCATTGTGGGTCTCTCAGATTAAAATTGCTGCCGTTCGAGTACCATAATATAGATAATAGATAAAACAGCGATGACAACCAGAAGGATGTTCGCCAGGGCTGCTGCATACCCCATATCAAAAAATGTCATTCCGACTGTGTAAATATGAAAATTTAACACCGTTGTGGCTGAACCTGGCCCCCCTGCCGTGGTAGCATAGATTGTATCGAAAACCTTGAAGGACTGCATAGTACGCAAAAGCAGCGCGACCAACATCGTGGGCTTCAAGAGGGGCAACGTGATAAACCAAAAAGATTGCCACCGCGAGGCGCCGTCCACCACTGCAGCTTCGTAAGGCTCAGTTGGCAGACTCTTCAATCCTGCCAGGAAAATCACCATCAGTAAGGGCGTCCACTGCCATAAATCTATCAGGATGACCGCCAGCATGGCCAGTTTTAACTCGGCCAGCGGCCCGTGTCCAACACTCAGGCCCAATGCTTTCATATAAAAAGGAATCACGCCGAAGTCCGCGTTATACAGAGCCTTCCACACCAGGCCCACAACCAGCGGCGGAATTGCCATCGGCATAATCAAGAAAGACCGCAGCATGCGGATGATGCGCACTTCGGCGCTCAAGAGCAACGCCAGGCCCAGCCCAAACACCAATTCCAGTGTGACCGTTCCAAAAACATAAATCAGCGTCGTCTTAAGAGAATCCAGTACCACTGTATCTGAAAACGCCCGAATGTAGTTTTTTAACCCCACAAAGGTCTGCGTTTGGTTTGGGTCAGTCAGGCGATAATCAAAAAGGCTGATTCTAAAAGAAAAAAACAGGGGGTAAATTGCCACTACAACTGCGAAAATAAGAAGAGGGGATAATAACAGCAGATATTGTCCATCATCACGAAAAAAACGCCGGAATGTGAGGGCAAACGATTTCAATGCGACCTCCTGAACACCGCTTTGGTCTTGCTAAACCAGCCGGGGATGCCTGCAAGAAAACTACAAGCATCCCCAAATAAACATCGCTACTGAGAATTATTTGATATTAGCTTCAATCTGAGCTTGCGCTTTTTGGAGCGCGCTTTCGGCAGTTTCCTGACCCACCAAATAAGCATTCACATACGTGCCAAGTGCATCTTGGATAATACTGTATTCCGGGATGCGGGGCCGGTAATCGCCATCACCTTTCTCAAAGGCTTCCAGCATTTTCGGGAACCAAGGATATTCCTTGTTCAAATCAGGGTCGGTCAGGGTGCTGCGGCGGATCGGCGCGCCGTCGTGGCGGACCCATTCCTTCTGAATCTCAGGAGAAGTTAGCCATTTGATAAACACCCAGGCAGCTTCCTGTTTTTCCGGGTCTGAAGAAGCGTTAATGCCGATGCCCCAGCCGCCAAAGCCGTACATGGGCTCCATGCCCTCGGATACAGGAGCAGGTACGATATCCACCTTTCCGACGATCTTGGAAATTTCAGGGTTCTCATAACCGGCACGGGCGATGCTCCAGCCTTCCATCATAGCAACCATGCCATCGCGGAAGGCAGTCTCACGCTGATCCCACCAGTAGTCGGTTGATCCAGGAGGAGCATATTTGAAAAGTTCACCGAAGAATTTCAATATCTCAACATTCTCGGGTGTGTTGACAGCAACTTTTCCATCTTTATCCAAAATGGAGCCGCCATGCTGCTGTACCCATGCCATGTAATCCTGCGCAACTGCTGAACCTTTGGCGCCAAGCAAGGCAATACCGTACTGGCCATCTTTGGTCAGTGCTTTGGCAGCCGCTAAAAGTTCTTCCTGTGTCTTCGGCGGTTCGATTCCGGCTGCTTCGAGC
This sequence comes from Anaerolineaceae bacterium, assembly GCA_020845515.1. Classification (GTDB taxonomy): domain Bacteria; phylum Chloroflexota; class Anaerolineae; order Anaerolineales; family Anaerolineaceae; genus Ch132. The sequence continues at coordinate 14,303 of JADLFQ010000092.1, forward strand.
AAATCTTTGCGGTAATTGAGGACATTGGCATAACCGGCCAGCGGGTAAGCATAGTGCTTGCCTTTATACTCGCCCAGAGTCCAGGCCACCGGCATGATATCATCGAGCATAAGTTCTTCTTTGTCGCGAGCCATGAAATCATCTAGCGGCAGAGTGTAACCGTTTGTGGCATATTCGCCTGACCATACAATATCAACAGTCATCAGGTCATATTGAGCCGTTTTACCGACAAAGTCAGCCGTCAGCTTTTGGTAAAGGTCCACATAGCCCAGTTCATCCATCGTAATTGTAATGCCGGACTCTTCTTCGAAGATCGGAATTAGGTGGCGGAAGCCGGCAATATACTGGTCGGTCATCGCGGCCAGTGTCAATTCAACCCCTTCATAGGGTTTGGCAGGCTTTTCTTCAACCGGTTTTTCTTCCGCAGGTTTGGCTTCAGTGGGCTTAACTTCAGCCGGTTTCGCCTCCTCTGCTTTTGGCGGCACATCTGTGGGAACCGGTAAACAACCAACGATCCCCGCCGCAAAAGCAGCCAAGAGTACGAGGCTTAACAACATTCTTAAGGTTTTACTACGCATCTCATTTCTCCTTTTTTTTACGATTGGTTGGTAAGGAATTTCCGGTTTCTTAACCGGCAATCCCTTCAGGAGTTTTTCTCCCAAGATGAGCTTTCTTCGCCCTCCCCCTCTCTGTCACAGGGTCTCGTGAGGGTTGAGCCAACAAATATCAATGCTTAATCCACCACCTCCTATCTGGACATAATCTTCAGGCTTAGAGCTAATTTTGTTAATCCAATACGAAACGCGTTAGCCTTTCAGTGCCCTTTCTCTATTCAACGTTCCAAATGCACTGCATATTTATAGCGGTCGCCAACGCTGATAACTTTATGGAACTCAATCGGATGCCGGTCATAGGTGTAGACCAATCCTTCTACCAGTAAAATCGGCGAACCGATCGGGATATGCAACAGGCGCGCCCATTCCTCTGTTGCCGCAACTGCCTCGATTGTGCGGTCCGCCTCAAGGGGAGGTACCTGCTTTTGATCAAATAACGAAAAAATAGAACCGGTCTCCTCCAATTCCTCCTGTGTGACCGCAAATCCTTCAGGCAGATGGATATAAGAAATATTAAGTGCAACCGGGATGCCGTTCGCGCTGCGAAGCCTCGAGGCATAGATTAATTGTGTCCCAACCGGCAGGTTAAACTTTTCTGCCAAAACTTCGTCCGCCTCAATCTGCTTAAATTCCAGCAGCTTTGAGGCGACACTTTCGCCGCGCGCCTGCATGTCCTCCGAGAAGCTGGTCAGGCGGGTCAGGCCGCGGCTGAGTTTCGTTCGGATAACAAAAGTGCCTTTTCCTGGCGTCCGCGAAATATACCCATCATATCCCAGCGCCTGCATTGCCTGACGTACCGTCGTCCGGCTGACAGCATATCGGTCAACCAGGTCCATTTCGGTGGGCAGTAATGCACCCACTTTCAGGTCGCCGCTCTCAATGCGCTGAATCAACTTTTCTTTCAATTGATGGTAGAGGGGAATGGAAGAGCGTCTGTCAAGGCGAAGCATCAGGTTACCTTCTGGAAAACATTTGTTGTAATGTAGTAACATTACAACAAATATTATAGCTACCCGGATATTAAAAGTCAATAACCCTGAGGAGGTTTTTTCCCTCCCAGACACTCGAATCAAGGCAAAAAGAATAGTTGCACCATCCTTTAAACTGCGATAAACTGGATAAAGAATGCATACGATTTTTCTGGGAATCGATGTATCCACCAGCCGGCAGCCGTTTACGTTCGTGGCGCTGGAAGGAGAGCGGCGTATCCTGGCTATTGGCAAGGGTGAACTTCTTGAGGTGTTGGCTTTTACTGCCAGCCTGACACTGGCAACCATCGCCATCTCTGCACCCGCGCGCCCCAACCAAGGTCGAATGAAGGACGACAGCGTCAGAAAGGCACTGCAACCCCCTCCACCGCCGGGCAAATACATCAATCTGCGCCAAGCTGAATACGAGCTGGAACAGCAGGGAATACCAGCCCCCCACACGCCTTTAAGGGAAGAAAACTGCCCCCCCTGGATGAGAAAGGCATTTGTACTCTACCGGAATCTGGAAGCAATCGGGTACTGCCAGTACCCTTCCGGACGGCCACGCCAGTGGCTTGAAACCTTTTCAGAGGCAGGGTTTATTACACTGCTCAGCCAGCCCCTGTTACCAGCCGCGACATTGGAAGGCAGGCTCCAACGCCAGCTCATCCTTTATGAGCAAGATCTACCCGTCAGCGACCCCATGCACTTTTTTGAGGAGGTCACCCGCTTTCGCTTGTTGCATGGTAATCTTCCTTCAGAGAATATCCTCCCAGCGCCAGAGCTATCGGCAATGATGGCCGCGCTTACAGCGTGGCTGGCTGTCGAACATCCGGAAAGAATCTCACGCTATGGGAATCCACAGGAAGGTGAAGTTATCCTTCCAGCCAGGCGCTTTCCTGAAAAAACAGTTACCCAACCAGAATCGCCTTTTCACAATAAGGCCTATCCGATTCCATTAATAGATGAAAGTGTTGAACGATGAATCCAGGATTGTGGATCAAAGCTTTGCGAGTGATCCCTCGCATTTCAAAAGAAGAGTGGGAAAAACTCGATCTTATCTCCAAATTATTGGTTTCAAGCCGCGCCGCAGTTGTTGTAATGACCTTTATTTCCGCTGCCATCGCCGGTTTGCTGGCGCTGCGAGACGGCCGGTTTGATTTGGGAAGGTGGCTGTTACTTACCATTGGCCTTACTTTTGCGCACGCCACCAATAACCTGCTCAATGACCTGACTGACTACAGCCGCGGCGTGGACAAGGACAATTACTTCCGCACCCAATACGGGCCGCAGGTTTTAGAACAGGGGTTGGTAACCAAAAAGGTGCTGCTCAGCTACGTAGCCCTCACCGGCGGCATTGCGCTGGCTGCGGGCATTCCGCTTGTCCTGTTTGGCGGCACAACCGCTTTGTATCTGCTCCTGGCTGGAGTAGCTTTTGTTTTGTTCTATACCTGGCCGTTAAAATATATCGGGCTCGGTGAGATTTCCGTCATTTTAGTATGGGGGCCACTCATGATCGGCGGCGGATACTTTGTCATCACAGGTGCCTGGGACTGGCATGTTGTTATTGCCAGCCTGCCCTTTGCCCTTGGCGCTACCACCGTTATTTTCGGCAAACACATTGACAAATTGCAGGAAGACAAAGCTAAAAAGATTCACACCCTGCCCGTGATCCTCGGAGAAAAAGCCGCCCGCTATGTCGCTATCAGTATGATCGTCTTTCAATATCTGTTGGTTTTCTATCTGGTTGCCGTACAGTATTTTTCCCCTGTCCTGTTGGCGGTCGTTTTGGCTTTATACGATGCCATTCGCCCTATCCGCATATATCTCAAACCGCGCCCTGCACAACCACCGCCCGACCTGCCGAAAGGTGTATGGCCGATGTGGTTCGTGGCCGCCTCATTCGTCCACAACCGCACCTTTGGCATGGTCTTTCTGATCGCCATGATCGTTCAACTCTTTCTGTAGTTTCGCGGCCAGCCTTTATTCAAACGACAGTCAGCGCTTCAATTTCCAGCCAGTGTCCCCGCGTGCTGGCCAGGGTGCCGGCGCGCAAACGCTCGTTGGGAGGAAAGTTGAGAAATTGATTGTCCACCCAAATGACCAGCCCCAACGGTCCCACAGGCGAAGTCCCCGTTTCAAAACACACTTTTTCATCCACCCGGAAACTCACCCGCTCTGCAGTCCATTCAATTGCATACACATGCCATTCCATAGGATCAACCTCAACTTGGAAGGCATCTTCACAAAGCAGCAGGCGGGCAGTTCGGCGAAGAATGCGCGCGGCAGGTTTCAGGAAAAACAGCGGCAACACCAAACCTGCCGGCGCCAACATCCAGGATGGAATGCGTGGCGAAGAAAAAGTCGCCGCCAACAGCCCCTGCACTGGATGATCATCGCGCAGCGCCAAATAATTGGGCGGCGAAGCAAAAAAGAACCAGGCTGTGTTTGGGATTACAGGCAACCGGCGCGCCATGCCGCCCAACCCCATACTCATGACAAAGGGGTCATTCCATAAACCGACCCCCCATGTCCCCGGAATCATCACATCCGAGACGCGCATGCGTATGTTGACCCGCGCCGATATTTGCCAGGGGAAGTCCCGGCGCGCTACAAGGCGGTAATCATCAAGCTGTGCCAGGCGGTATTGTCCGGCCTCTCCCGGCGGCAGGGCCAACCGCCAGCGACCTGGCGAAATCTCCTCCACCGTCCCGCCTCCGCTCACACTCCTCTGAAGTGAGCCGGGGTAGCTCATACCCCCCCTAACGCAAATACAGCAATTAACCACAATAAGATCATGATCGCGCCGATCAACAAGCGTACCACCACCGACCAACCGCACCCTGCCGCCATATCACCCATGGAGCGCAGCGCCTGCCGCCAGTTCCTGCGCCGATAAAATTCCACGGCAAACACTAACAGCAAGGCCATTGCCAAGCCGCCAAAGGGTGGCCAAACCAACGTGCCAACCACCCCGCCCGCCAGCGCCAGAAAGATCGCCAGCCAGCTTGCCCCACCCTGCCGTGCAGTCGCGCCCATGATGAAGTTGTCTGCCAGGTTCCCCACAACCATCAATACCGTCATCGCCCCAAAAACAAAACCATTCACCAAGTTAAAACCTGCCACCAGCCAATACACCAGCGCTGACAGCCAGATGACCGTCAGCCCGGGGATGATTGTGGTAACCAGGCCTGCCTCACCGATGAACATCACCGTCAGCACAACCCATTGCAATACGATTAA